>CANJSM010000082.1 GCA_947477015.1 Legionellaceae bacterium | reverse complement strand
TGTATAAAATCTCCTTGAGCGCACAGGTTAGATCTAATAACTGTATTTCGACAAGGATTTTTTCTGCAACTGTGGATTTTAATACGTTATTGTTGGGCCAAGGCCCAACCTACGGCAGGTTGATCAAATTTTAATGCGACAGCCGTGCCGTATTTTCTACGTGTTTAACTCCTGACATGGATCGTTTATTATATGTTCTAAATAATAACCTAAGAATTAATAATGAACATATGCGTTTATTTAGGCGCAAATCACGGCAACTGCCCTGCGCTAACAGATACAGTTGTCGTTTTGGGCGAACAAATAGCCAAAGCCGGCTATCGGCTAGTTTATGGTGGATCAAGCCTTGGCTTAATGGGGCTCTTGGCAAAATCAGTCATGTCACATGGTGGCAAAATTACAGGCGTGATTACCAAAAAGCTTATTATTCAAGAACAGCCATTCACTACACTAGATGAGCTAATTGTAGTTGACACGATGCAAGAACGAAAACTTCTTATGCAACAGCTATCCAACGCATTTATTGTTATGCCTGGTGGATTGGGAACATTGGAGGAGGCGTTTGATACATGGAACGCAATTAAGATTGGCGTACTGAATAAACCTATTGGTTTTTTAAATATAGAAGGATATTTTGACGGGTTATTTTCATTTATATCCAGCTGCGAAAACAAAGGGTTTATTTCATCAAGTCAGGCAAGCATACCCGAAATCAATGCTGACACACAGCTATTGCTGAACAGTGTCATGAAGCATGAACAAGCAATGGGAACAGAAGTACTAGCCTGAGTCCAGGAAATATAAAGGTGGCTATTAAACTCGACTGCTATGTGTTTTGTCCAAAACTCAAATTATCTGTTAAAATGAATTCTGCTCAACTCAACATGACGATCGTAACATGAATGGTGCAACCGAACGCAAACCGTTGACCGAATTTACCGAGAAAGCATATCTCGATTATTCTATGTATGTCATTTTAGACCGCGCGCTTCCGCACGTTGCTGATGGCCTAAAACCTGTGCAGCGGCGAATCATTTATGCCATGTCTGAATTGGGTTTGAAAGCGACGTCTAAACATAAAAAATCGGCGCGTACCGTCGGGGACGTGTTGGGTAAATTTCATCCCCACGGTGACACGGCATGTTATGAAGCCATGGTGTTGATGGCGCAGCCTTTTTCATACCGCTATCCCTTTGTCGATGGTCAAGGAAACTGGGGGTCTCCGGATGATCCTAAGTCATTTGCGGCCATGCGATACACCGAAGCGCGTTTGTCGTCATATGCTGATCTGCTCTTATCTGAGTTACAGCAAGGCACGGTTGATTGGGTCGATAATTTCGATGCGACGTTGCAAGAACCATCCTTATTGCCTGCTCGTTTACCGAATGTCTTATTGAACGGCGCAACAGGCATTGCCGTGGGCATGTCCTCTGATATCTTGCCTCATAATTTAACGGAAGTGGCCAATGCGTGTGTGCATTTGCTTGAACATCCGGGCGCGACTTTGGATGATATCACCGCCTTGGTCAAAGCCCCTGATTTTCCCACGCAAGCTGAAATCATTACGCCGCAAGAAGCGATTCGGAGTATGTACGCAAGCGGCAATGGTTCAATTAAAATGCGGGCGGTGTATCAAGTTGAAAAGCACAATATTGTAATAACGGCACTACCCTATCAAGTCTCAGGCGCTAAAGTCGTTGAACAAATTGCCGCACAAATGCAGCAAAAGAAATTGCCCATGGTGGAAGATTTGCGCGATGAGTCGGACCATGAACATCCCACGCGTCTGGTGATCATTCCACGCTCTAATCGAGTCGATGTTGAAGGATTGATGTCGCACTTGTTTGCCACGACGGATCTAGAGCGCAGTTATCGAGTGAATTTTAATATGATAGGCCTCGATGGCAAGCCGCGTGTCAAAAGCTTGTTGGATATCTTGCAAGAATGGTTGGTGTTTCGATTAAGTACGGTTAAAAAGCGGCTGCAATATCGTCTTGATAAAGTGTTGGATAGATTGCATGTGTTGGAAGGTTTATTGGTTGCATACCTCAATCTAGACGAAGTCATTGCCATTATTCGTGAAGAAGAGAACCCTAAGCAAGCGCTGATGGCGCGTTTTATGCTGAGCGAGCGTCAAGCTGAAGCCATTCTTGATCTGAAACTACGTCACTTGGCTAAGTTAGAAGAATTTAACTTGCGCAGCGAATTGGATGAGTTAAGTGCGGAGCGTGATTCTTTACAGCAAACATTAGGCAGTGAACGACGTTTACGTACCCTTGTCAAAACTGAAATCATCGCCGATCGGGACCGATACGGTGACGTCAGACGTTCTCCTCTCATTGAGCGAGAAGTGTCAGCGGCGCTAAAAGAAGAAGACATTTTACCCAATGAACCCATTACCGTCGTCCTGTCGAAAAAAGGTTGGGTTCGTGCTGCAAAAGGGTTTGATATTGATGGCAGTACGCTCAGTTATAAAACAAGCGATGAGTTTAAAGCACAAACCAATGCGCGTAGTAATCAGCAAGTGGTGTTTTTTGATAGCGAAGGTAAAGTCTACAACGTACCTGGTCACGTCCTGCCATCGGCTCGAGGTCAAGGTGAGCCCTTGACTGGCAAGCTAAATCCGGCCGATGGCATGTCATTTGTTGCTTTAATCAGTGGTGAACCGGAAGACTGGGTGTTTCTCGCTACCGATGCGGGTTATGGCTTCATGACACAGCTAAAAGATTTATACGTTAAGAATCGCAACGGTAAAGCTTGTCTTAAATTATCGACAAACAGTCAGGTTCTTCCACCTCGAATACTGACAGCCAAAGATACCCAGCAAGTGGTTTGTATAACCAGCACAGGAAGGCTGTTGATTTTTGCGGCGGTTGAATTGCCGCAATTGACGCGCGGTAAAGGCAATAAATTTATTAGCATTCCTTCTGCGAAGGCCGCGTTACGTGAAGAGCTGGTGATCGATATTCAGGTGATAACTCCTGGAGATGAATTAACCGTTCATGCCGGCAAACGCCACTTTACGTTGAAGGCTGCGGATCTGCAGCACTATCAAGGTGAGCGGGGTCGTCGTGGAAATCGCTTGCCCAGAGGATTGCAAAATGTGACAGCCTTGCAGGTGACCTCGAAGTAGAGGTCGCCTGCGTTAATCAACCCCTACTGCACTTTCCAGGGTATTAATAAATCGTGCCAACTGCTCGCGTTGTTGCGTTTGTTGGGCTTCACAGAGAATCAATTCATGGCTGATGTGCAATGCGGCCATTAATAAGTTTTGATATTCATCGAGTTTTCTCGATTGGCTGTTTTTTTTGCTCAATTGATGAGTTAGTTTTTCTGCGGCCAGTTTAAGGTTTTCGATTTCTGCTTCAGGGCATTTGATTTTATAAGATTTATTCTGAATTTTAATAGTACAAAATTGAGTGGTTGTCATGGGTTTCTCTAAAATGTAGTTGCTGTGCATCGGCTTGTTTGAGCAAAGCAGCTATTATATACTGAGTCCGCTCAATATTTGATATTTTTTTAAAAAAGAGTTTATTATGCCCACTACGCCCGATTCCTTGCAGCTTCCTGTCTACCAAACCTTTGTTGATTCCATCGATGTCCTTGAATTGCCCTTTTCGGGGAGTGAATTGCACGGCATCATGTGTGGCTATTTAGCCGGCGGCGCCGCTCGAGAAGGCATCGCTTATTTGCGCACATTAATTCCTAATTTAACCGAGCCAGCACCGCGAGCGGCTGCTCTTGCAATTTTTCAATTGTATACGGTCACTCAACAGCAAATTGAAGGCCTTGGGTTTGACTTTCAATTGCTGTTGGTTGATGACCAAGAACCTATTGCGCGTCGTGGTCAGTCATTTTCGGATTGGTGTGAAGGCTTCACTCAAGGGATCCGAATGGCAGGCGTTGACTATAATGCGTTGGAGGACGATGATACACAAGATGCATTGCAGCACATTACCGAATTTGCAGACATGGACTACTCATCATTGAATGTTGACGAAGAAGATGAGCGGGCATTGACCGACATTACTGAATACACGCGGATGGCGGTGTTGCATATTCACAGTGATTTACAAACTAATCACCCTGAGCAAAATGATGGAGAAACCGCGCATTAAAGTGCCGCGCAGCCCTAAGGACCTATAATGTTTACACATGATTACTCCGCTCGACGTCTTGCTTTGGCAAAGTGCTTGCCAGTAGGCTGTATCGCTGTGATTCCAGCGGCTAGCGAGGTGTTACGCAATGGCGATGCTCACTATCGATTTCGACAGGACAGTGACTTTTATTATTTGACGGGCTTTAATGAGCCTGATGCGCTATTGCTAATCACCTCAGGCCCGGACAGCATGAGTGTCTTGTTTAATCGTCCCAACAATCCATCAGAAGAGCAATGGACTGGCAAACGACTGGGGCAGGAGAATGCATGCAGTGTTTTAGGTGTTGATGCAGCGTATCCCATGTCTACTTTAAAGACGCGCTTACCCGAGTTCTTTGCCAATCGACAAGCTATTTATTATTCAATGGGCCATCATCCTGCATGGGAGTCTAATATTCAGGACGCTTGGCAAATCGTAAAAGGCCAAGTTCGTCGCGGCGTCAAAGCACCAGAGGCTTTTTTTGATCTGGCGCCTATTCTTGGTGAAATGCGCCTTTTTAAAACTGACGCAGAAATTGCGTTAATGAAAGAGGCTGGACGCATTACTGTGAGGGCTCATCAGCGTGCGATGCAAGCCAGTTTGCGATCAACCCATGAATATCAGCTAGAAGCGGAAATCATCCATGAATTAACGCGCCAAGGTTGCCGCAGTGTTGCTTATGATTCCATTGTGGCCAACGGAGAGAACGCGTGCATTTTACACTACACCGAAAATAATCAACCACTTAGATCCGGTGATTTGGTCTTGATAGATGCGGGTGCAGAGTTTGAAAATTACGCGGCCGATGTCACGCGCACGTTTCCGGTGAACGGGCGTTTCAGTGCAGAACAGCGCGCCATTTATGAACTGGTCTTGAGTGCGCAGCAAGCCGGAATTGAGCGTGTGCGACCCGGTTGCGCCTGGGACGAGGTCCAACGCACCATCGTGCGTATTTTGACCGCCGGGTTGGTTGATCTGGGTTTGCTTCGTGGACGGGTCGATGACCTCATCGCGAGTGACGCATACAAGCCGTTTTATATGCATAACTCAGGCCATTGGCTGGGCCTTGATGTGCATGACTGTGGTCGTTATAAAATTGATGGCAAGTGGCGTGCTTTGGAGCCAGGAATGGTGCTCACGGTTGAGCCCGGACTCTATATTAGCCCAAGCTCAGACGTCGATGAGCGCTGGTGGAATATTGGTGTGCGCATTGAAGATGATATTCATGTTACAACAACGGGCCATGATAATTTAACTGCTGAGTTGGCCGTCAGCATCGATGATATAGAGGCCTTGGTGCGTGGTTGATCGTGATATTGATATTCTCATCGTTGGGGGTGGTTTAACGGGTGCGGCCTTGATGTTGGCTTTGGCTGATCAAGGTTTTAGTTGTGTGCTGGTTGAAGCAAACCCCTTTTCAGATCAGGTGCAGGCCGACTTTGATGCGCGCAGCTTGGCTATATCGCCAGCGAGCGTGCGCATCTTGCAGATGTTAAATGCTTGGTCGTTGCTCCAAGACGCCGCAACGCCAATCGAAACGATCCATGTCTCTGAACAACACCATTTTGGTACAACACGTTTGCAGGGTGAGGCTAATAACCCACTGGGTTATGTCGTAGAAATGCATTCTATTAATCGGGCCTTGTATAAATTATTAGACTCGAACAATCTCATGGCACCGGCCAAATTAGCAGCCATTGATGCGACCACGGGGATTGCTACCATCACTCATCCTGGCGGTGAAACGACGCTACGTGCTCGATTGATTGTGGCAGCGGATGGCACTAACTCCTCTGTGAGGGCGTTGTGTGGTCTTAAAACTGATATTAAAGATTTTACTCAGCACGCCATTGTGGCAAACATTGGTTTATCGCGCCCACACCAGAACTGTGCTTATGAACGGTTCACGTCAACCGGTCCTTTGGCGTTGTTGCCTTTGATGGGCATGCGGTCATCGCTGGTATGGGCTATGCCCCCATTAGAAGCTGAACGCATGATGGGGTTGCCTGACGATGTATTTTTAGCGCAGCTGCAACGCGCATTTGGGTACCGACTGGGTCGCTTTAAGCGCACGGGTCAACGCGTTGTTTATCCCCTAAAGCAAGTATTAATGCCAGAACAAATCACAGGAAAAGTTGTGTTTGTGGGCAATGCTGCACACACACTACATCCTGTTGCCGGGCAAGGCTTTAATCTTGGTTTACGTGATGTTGCCATGTTGGCACAGTGTATTGTTCGAGAAGGATTAGGTCCTGAGATGCTGCACACTTACCAGCAATCTCGTCGTCATGATCAAACCGCGATCACCCGATTCACCAATGGTCTTATCGACTTGTTCACGAGTCAATTGCCGGGCATGTCGCTGGCACGCACAGCTGGTTTGATAGCTTTAGACAATATCCCCGTGTTAAAAAATTTACTGGCAAGGTATGCGCGCGGTTATGCTGGAGTCACGCCGGATTTAGTGTGTGGCATAGCACTAAAATCACCCCACGAAGGATCTTAAATGAACGCTCAATATGATGTGATCATCGCCGGTGGTGGCGTGATTGGCCTGAGTGCGGCTATCGCCATGCGTCAGCGCGGATTTTCTGTGGCCATTGTAGATGCAGGTACATTGACGGTTGATACCCGTGTTACGGATGCAAGAGTCTATGCCCTCAATCAAGCGTCTCAACGGTTGCTAAACTCTCTTGAGGTCTGGCAGGGCGTCGATAAATCGCGCGTTTCCCCTTATTCTCACATGCATGTTTGGGATGGTGCGAATGGCACGCACATTGATTTTGATGCTCGCATGATTGGTAGCAATCAACTCGGTGTGATTATCGAAGAGTCCATCATCAAAGAAGCCGCATTGAATCAGGCACAAGCGATTGGCGTTGAGTTTTTCCCGGAATGCCGTATTAACAGGGTGCAATTAATCGATGATCGCGTTCATTTGCGAGCGGAATCAGCTGAATGGCAAGCCAAATTATTAATCGTCGCGGATGGTGCAGCATCGACAACGCGTCAGTTACTGGGCGTTTCCATCACCAGCTGGCCTTATCATCAACACGCCATTGTAGCCACGGTACGCACTGAAAAACCACATGAAAACACCGCTTGGCAAGTCTTTAATCCTGACGGTCCATTGGCCTTTCTGCCGTTGGTTGATTCCCACCAGTGCTCTATAGTGTGGTCCACCTCAACCAAGCACGCACAACACTTGATGACCTTGTCTGATGAATCGTTTTCAGAAGCGCTCAGGGATGCGTTTACAGCAAAATTAGGGGCGTGTGAAGTATTGGGTAAACGTCACCAGTTTCCACTCACCATGCGCCATACAAAACAATACAGCAGTTCAAATTGGCTACTCATGGGCGATGCGGCCCACACCATTCATCCATTGGCAGGGTTGGGGTTGAATGTTGGTCTGGCGGATCTTAGTTGTTGGTTAACCCATTTGGATAAAAATCCGCAACACGCATGGTCTAATAAAACCCTCGGCGCCTACCAACGAGAACGAAAACACGCCGTTTGGCAAACCATCGCATTAATGGGGGGGTTAAAAACGTTGTTTGCGAATCCTCTGCCCCCCTTGACCGTTTTACGGGGTTTGGGACTGAGTGCGTGTAATCATTTATCGCCATTAAAAAGGTTGTTTATTGAGCACGCAGCGGGGTGATTTGCTGTACTAGGCTCGATCCAATTGGCCCTGTAATTCTATCAGTTGATCCCGAACCAAGGCCGCTTGCTCAAACTCCATATTCTTCGCATGTGCATGCATTTGTTTTTCCAACAGACTAATTTGTTTAACCAGTTCATCGGTCGATAAAATAACGTAAGCTGCTTTTTTCTCAGCCACTTTACTTTTGCGAGTGCCAAAATGTGCGCCCTCCATGATGTCTTCAACTGATTTGATGATGCCCTCGGGGGTGATGCCATGTTTTAGATTAAACGCCATTTGTAGATCACGTCGACGTTGTGTTTCATCCAATGCCCGTTGCATGGAACCGGTGATTTTATCAGCATAAAAAATAGCGCGCCCATTGATGTGCCGCGCAGCCCGACCAATGGTTTGAATCAGTGAGCGCTCGGAACGTAAAAACCCTTCTTTATCAGCGTCAAGAATGGCCACCAAAGAGACCTCTGGCATGTCGAGACCTTCACGTAACAAGTTAATTCCGACCAAGACATCAAACTCACCCAAACGTAAATCGCGGATGATTTCCACGCGTTCCACGGTGTCAATATCGGCATGCAAATAACGTACTTTAATGCCTTGCTCTCGTAAATAGTCGGTTAAATCCTCTGCCATGCGCTTGGTGAGCGTTGTGATCAATACCCGCTCGCGTTTGGCGGTGACCAAGCGGATCTCAGACAATACGTCATCCACTTGATTGGTGACAGGACGAATGATGACTGGAGGATCAATCAAGCCCGTAGGCCGAACCACTTGCTCAGCGGTATTGTCGGCATGCTCTTGCTCATAAACCCCGGGCGTTGCTGACACATAAATGGTTTGTGGAGAGCGCTCGGTAAATTCTTCAAAGCGCATGGGGCGATTATCCAGTGCCGACGGCAGCCTGAAACCATAATTCACCAACGTTTCTTTGCGCGCGCGATCGCCTCGATACATGCCGCCAATTTGAGGCACCGTGACGTGTGATTCATCAATAATTAACAAGGCATCAGGTGGCAAATAATCAAATAACGTCGGTGGCGCCTCACCGGCACTGCGACCCGATAAATAACGTGAATAGTTTTCAATTCCGGAACAGAATCCCAATTCCAGCATCATTTCAATGTCGAAACAGGTCCGTTGTTGTATACGCTGCGCTTCCACTAATTTATTTTGCGACTCAAATTCAGCCAAGCGCTGTTGTAATTCTTCTTTAACCCAATCGATGGTTTGCAAAATTCGTTCACGAGGCGTGACATAATGGGTTTTTGGAAAAATGGTGATGCGAGGCAGGCGTTGTAACACTTCACCGGTCAGCGGATCGAAACGAGCTATATTCACCACTTCATCGTCAAATAACTCAACGCGAATCGCGTTTTTTTCCTCATCGGCTGGAAAAATATCAATGATGTCGCCATTGACTCGAAACTGCCCACGCGCCAAACCCTGTGTACTGCGCGCATACTGCATTTCTGCCAAACGCTGTAAGATTTTACGTTGATCGCACCGCTCGCCACGAGATACGTGCAAGACCATGCGTAAATAAGAATCCGGATCACCCAAACCATAAATCGCAGACACAGTAGCTACAATAATCGCATCTTTGCGTTCAATTAACGCTTTGGTCGCCGACAACCGCATTTGCTCAATGTGCTCGTTGATCGAGGAGTCTTTTTCAATGAAGGTATCAGAGGCAGGAACATAAGCCTCAGGTTGATAATAGTCATAATAAGACACAAAATATTCAACCGCATTGTCTGGAAAAAACGCTTTGAATTCACCATACAATTGCGCCGCCAATGTCTTATTAGGCGCCATGATTAAAGTTGGCTTTTTTACCGCTTGAATCACCTGTGCGATGGTATAGGTTTTACCCGAGCCCGTCACGCCTAACAAAATTTGACGCGCCAAACCCGCTTCAACTCCACGAACCAAGGAGGCAATCGCTTCAGGCTGATCACCAGCCGGCTTAAACTCTGATTTAATTTTGAATACATTTTTCATAATATATACTATATCACATCTACTTTAAGGCAGATGCATAAAAATAGAAATTTTATCCACTATGCACTTGACCCACAAGCAGAATCCATTTAATATTCCGACCTATTCCCCGGTAGCTCAGTCGGTAGAGCGGATGACTGTTAATCATTAGGTCGGCGGTTCGAGCCCGTCCCGGGGAGCCACACCACATAAGGGTTGTGGCGTCCTAGCTCGAAATTATCAAAACCAAATTTTCAAAAACGTTCCTCTAAACGTTCCTCTAAACGTTCCTGCATGCCATTTGTTAAGCAAATTTTATTGTATAATATCGCCAACTCTCAATTCAGGTAGTTATTTATGACCCACGCTTGGAATCAATCCATTGATATCAATGAACAGAAAGCCAAAC
>CANJSM010000081.1 GCA_947477015.1 Legionellaceae bacterium | reverse complement strand
GGATGCGATTGAATATGATCAACAGCGCACAGCACACTTGATCAAACTGGGCTACAATGTATTGCGTGTATGGAATAATGAGGTATTTAATAATATAGAGGGCGTGCTTTCAACAATATTGAGCTCACTCGAAAACCGTGCCACCTGATGACACCCTCATCCGCCCTGTCGGGCACCTTCTCCCCAAGGGGAGAAGGGAAAATCAACCATTTAAATGGGACAGCCGTGGGTCTTGCCGTTGCCACGACTGGCAATACCTCTTTGTCGGGGAATATTTGGGACGACGCCGACTCTCTATTTAATAATTACACGTATCACTATCAAGTAAGACATACGCATCTTGCATTGAAGGGTAAATTATTAGCTGATAGAGGCTATATCGTAACGCCTTGGGTGAGCGGGAGTTTAGGGGTTGGTTTTAACCAAGCTCATGATTTCAGCAATACACCTACCATCAGTGAGTCGGTTATCATGCCGAATTTCACAAGTAATACGACAACCACATTTACCTATGCGTTGGGTGCCGGTGTTCAACGGCGCTTGAATCAACATTGGCAAGCAGGCGTTGGTTATGAGTTTGCTGACTGGGGAAGAAGTCAATTAAGTCGCGCATCAGGACAAACATTAAATACCGGCTTGTCGTTATCTCATTTATATACCAATGGATTTTTATTCAATCTTACTTATTCTGCCTAAGGATGTCTTCATGAAAGCCAATTCATTCATCATTCGTTTATTAAGCAGTATAGTGGCTTTATGCCTGTTTCATGCGGTAGAAGCAGGGAGTCCTTTATGGACGTTCACACCCTTAACCGCAACCACACTGTCCATTCCATCAAATGGAACAGCGACGGTTCAATACCAGGTAACCAATCAATCCAGCAGAACGCATACCTTAGCGATGAATCCTATCACCGGAGTGACGCAAAATACGGGCGGTGGTTATTGTGGAAACCCTTTTTCGTTAGGCTATCATCAATCTTGTGTGTTGAATGTAACGATTGATGGTAACACTATCCCAGGTGGTTTTTCTGGAGGTCCTGTGGTTTGTCAGCAAGGCAGCGGCTTACAATGTTATCAACCGAATGCATCGGATGCATTAAACATTACCAAATCCGAAGCTGTTTATACGGTAGGTGGCACGGTCAATGGTCTTTCTGGCACCGTGATATTAGAAAACAACGGTGGTGATTCACTCACGATAACGGCCGATGGCACGTTTTCCTTTGCTACAACGGAACATTCTGGCGATAGCTACGCCGTCACGGTACAAACCCAACCCAATACTCAAACGTGCACCGTGAGCAATGGCAATGGCACCATCAGCAATTCAAACATAACCAATGTGACGGTGACGTGCTCGAACAACGCACATACCGTTGGTGGCAACACATCGGGTTTGGCCGGTGGTGAGTCCGTGGTATTGCAAAACAACGGCACAGATAATCTAACGGTAACAGCCGATGGTTCGTTTACCTTTACAACACCGGTGGCGCAGGGAGCAGCATATAGTGTTTCGGTGTTGACCCAACCAAGTACTCAGACGTGCACCGTCACTAATGGTAGTGGCACCATGGGTAGCTCTAATGTCACCAACGTGTCGGTGACCTGCGCCACTAACTCTTATACGGTTGGCGGTACCGTATCCGGCTTAGCCGGTGGTCAATCGACGGTATTACAAAACAATGGTGCTGATAATCAAACCATCAGTGCCGATGGCGCATTTACCTTTACAACGCCAGTGGCACAAGGTGCTACTTATAGTGTCACGGTATTAACTCAACCGAGTACGCAAACCTGCACGGTAACCAATGGCAGCGGCACCATGGGCGGCTCGAACGTCACCAACGTATCGGTCACTTGCGTAACCAATAGCACCACGCTGACCACCAGCGTCAGTAATTTGGCGTTAAGCAAAACAGGCTATACCGAATACGGGCTACCAGGAACACCTAGTTCGGGTCGTGCAAGAACCATTACGGTGACCAATACCGGCAGCAATCCAACCTCGAATTTGTCCATCAGTTACCCAACCTGGCCCTCAGGCACGACCGCGAGCTCAAATTGCGGCTCATCGCTTGCAGCAAGCGCCACATGTACTATTACAATAACCCCAGGAAACACAGCCACCTCCGATGGCACCAATCCCTGTACACAAACAGGCACAGCACCCGTCGCACAAACGATTTCAATCAGTGCTGATAATGCGAGTACGGTTTCAAGCACTGCGGTGATATTAGGCTATGGTTGCATATACCAGGGTGGGTATGTGTATGCATTAGATGATACGAGTGCCGCATCAACCAGCGTGGGTGGTAACGTGGCAACGACTTCAAACCAATCTGCTGGGATTATTTGGAGTTCAAACGGTAGTGGCGGTACCAGTAATATTGCCATTTATGGTATTTCAGAAACATCCACGGCATCATCTCCCAATCCCAGTAGCGGACAAGTATCGGGTCAAACCGCTTGTCAGGGCAACTCAAATGGCTCGTGTGATACCAATAATATTTATGTCTATTATCAAACCACAGCAACAAATTTTCCCATCAGTACTTCTCTCTATGCCACAGGACTCTGTAAACAAACGATTAGCACCTATTCCGATTGGTATTTACCGGCGATTTGTGAGATGGGATATGGCAGCAGTGCTGCTTGCGGTGTTTCAGGTACACCCACCTTACAAAACATGCAATCTGATTTGGTAGATACTTTGAACTTATTGTCTGGCTTCTACTGGAGTTCTACCGAGTTCTCAGGTTTTCCCACTGACGGAGCGTGGTACCAGTTCTTCGCGTCGGGTGGCAGCAGCACTCAGGACTACGACGTTAAGGGCTTCACTCTTGGTGTCCGTTGCTCTCGGGCTTTAACTTCTTAATCCCTTTACCCCTTTTCTTTTGACCTTGGGGTTGATTTATTCGGTGCCCGCGTAGCGGGCCGATGCTTTTTTTAGAGTACACAAATGGTGCTTCACACAGAGTTACCCGTATATAAAGACACTTATCAGCTGATTTTAAAAATATTCGAGATAACCAAATGTGGTAGAGGGGACAGATCTCTCTGCCCCCTCTGCCACATTATGCTACTGAATGTTTAATTTTTTGCTTTGGATTGGCATTCTAAGTTAGCACAGCGATTGTGACAAGTTATAAATACTGTCATCGACAGATTTTCCCTTTATACTAAGGTGCGTTGACTTTTTGTTGTTGTGGAGAAATAAATGCCGATACGTGTGCTGTCATTGGATTTTGATGGCTGTCTGTTCAATGATAATTATTACCGTGTATTTGATAATGATGTCATTCTTGCCAATCTATCTTTTTTAAACCAGCTCCGTAAGGAACGTGATATTTATACAAAAACCTACACCTATGTTGGTTCCAATCGACAAAGTAGGGCACTGGATGTGCATAACAACAACGAGAATGGTTCAGAGTCTTGTTTTTTTGCGATTCAAAAAATTAATAAATATCTGAATTCAGTGTTTGTTCCATTATTAACCGCCGATATTATCAATGATTTGATCTCAGGGCACTCCTTTGAACGCATCATCAGTGGTCATTATGGTGGGCCACATGGCACTAGTTTTTTTGATAAGAGCAAACTCATTATTTTATATTCTCAAATGCATGATATTGCGAAGAAGCATCCAACCGATAATATCTTTTTTGATTTTTTTGATGACAGGGGAAATGGTTCTCTAAAGAGAGTAGATATCCTTGAGAATTTATCAACCTATTTTACAAATTACCCTGAAATGATACCCAACAATGTCCTATTGCGCCTACATCACTATCAGGGCGACAAGGTGACGACTCTCTTTGAGAAAAAAGGTAGAGGTAAGATTGATGTTCATTATCGTCAAACCGTCATCAATATGTTAGAAGCCTCCTTGGGATGCAACCCCAAACATCTTCTAACTGACTATATCACCCCTAAATTACTCTCTAAAATTGAAGCGCGAATTCCTGCGCCTAGGCAACTAGTGGTGAAAACAATAAAAACAGAACAATTAATGCAAACCATTTCCAACAGAAATGACAATAAACGCCATGTTAATTTTAATCCAATGTATAGGTCGTGTGATCTAGTCCCAAGCTCGTCAACAATTGAAACCAAAATCCCCTTGTTCAAAACAAAAACCTGTTGTGAGCAAGTTAGTGAACAAATTTACGACGGCATCAGTTCTTGTTTTGCAGGGAGCCATGCTCTTCGGGTATTTTCTGTTTTTAAGGCCGCTCTTGAGCCAGGGCAGGATGCCACACAAGAAATCACACCGAGAAAACAAGCTTAATATGTTTTCAAACTTAGATTTCAATACCTTATTGGTCTGGGCTCAAACCTCATATCAGCTCCCTTACTTATGACTTTCCATATAACTCAAAGCCGCATCAGTTAAAAACGCGGAGCGATTTTTAATTGCATGACTTTTACCATACAAATCTATTAGATTGAGTATGCGTTCAGGAAGAGTAATATTAACCCGTTTAGCTTTACCTGATATTTGGCTAAGATCAATATCAACAAAAGCCCATATACCTCCATGAAAATCTTGGTGATGAATCCAGTTATCAACTGATGAGCCAACAGGCAACGTCTCATCATCCAATAACAACCCTTCCAGATGACATTCAATTGCTTCGATAGCATTATTTAACGCTTCATCATAACTACTACCAGCAGAATAACAGCCGGGGATGTCAGGAACCATGACCCCAAAATCACTGTCTTGATCTTTATGTATAACGACCGGATAGCGCATGTTATGTTCTCCTGTCTATTCCAGCTTGTTTAAAAATACTAATCACCGTTTTTAATGGCAAATCTTTTTTTGGATGAGGGATGGTGACACGCCCTTTTTTAGCGGGGTGTTTGAATTGGCAATGGCTACCCTTCTGATGACTCTTCACCCAACCATCGCGCTCTATTATTTTTATTATTTCAGCGCTTTTCATTCAAAATGATGTGTCTAGTGTGTATAGCTAAGTATACGCATTGTGTGTATGATTTTCAAGTATCAACAAACGACCGTTTCTCAAGACAGGATAATCAGCAAGGACACACTCTAATCATGGCTCATTACGAAGCCGAATGTTAGGAGAATGCGGCAACCGAAGGGTATTTGGCATGAGAGTTACAAAAGCTGGCAGAATGGGTATATAATTCCTCTCTTTACACCTCCATGAGCCACGACAATGACAACAAACCGCAAACTATTGGTGACTAGTGCACTCCCTTATGCAAATGGACATTTGCATTTAGGCCATTTAGTTGAGCATGTTCAAACCGATATTTGGGTGCGTACGCATAAAATGTTGGGGGTGTCGTGCATCAGCATTTGTGGCGATGATGCACATGGCACGCCCATCATGTTGAAAGCGGAGCAACTTGGGATTTCACCTGAAGCCTTAACTGCTGAGATGCAAGCCAGCCATGTCAACGACTTTACTGGGTTTGGCATTGACTACGATTGTTACCACACGACCCACTCCCCGGAAAACCAAGCGCTTTCAGCGGAAATTTACACTCGATTACACGCTCGCGGCGATATTGTTTCAAAAACCATTAGTCAGGCCTTTGATCCCATCAAACAAATGTTTTTACCCGACCGCTATGTAAAAGGCACTTGTCCCAAATGCGGCGCACACGATCAATATGGCGACAGTTGTGAGGCGTGTGGAGCCACCTATGCCCCCACTGAATTACTGAATGCGGTATCGGCTATCTCTGGCGCAAAACCCATCGAGAAAGAATCTGAACATTATTTTTTCGATTTACCTCGCTACGAGGAACTGTTGAAAGAGTGGACTCGCAACGGGCATTTGCAAGTTGAAGTCGCCAATAAACTCGATGAGTGGTTTGCGGCTGGTTTGAAGCAGTGGGATATTTCACGCGATGCACCCTATTTTGGCTTCCCAATACCAGGAACTGTCGATAAATATTTTTACGTGTGGTTGGATGCCCCTATCGGCTACATGGCTAGTTTTAAAAAATACTGTGATGAACAAGGCGTTTCATTTGGCGAGTATTGGGATAAAGACTCTACCGCTGAGTTGTATCACTTTGTCGGCAAAGACATCGTCTATTTTCATGCGCTATTTTGGCCGGCAATGCTAGCTGGCAGCGAGCATCGGCTGCCTACGTCTATTTTCACGCACGGGTTTTTAACCGTTGATGGGCAGAAAATGTCAAAATCTCGCGGAACATTTATTGAAGCCCGCCAATATTTATCGCACTTAAATCCTGAGTACTTACGCTATTATTTTGCAGCAAAACTCAATGGCCGTGTTGACGATTTGGATTTGAACTTTGCGGACTTCATGAACCGAGTTAACGCCGATTTGGTCGGTAAAGTGGTCAATATTGCTAGCCGATGTGCAGGCTTTATTAACAAGCAGTTTGAAGGGCAATTATCCGATACACTGGCAGAGCCTGCACTCTACCAAGGTTTATTGGATTTACGAGAATCGATCATTGATGCTTATATCCAGCGCGACTATGCTTCAGCCATCCGTATTATCATGGACGGCGCGGCACGTGTGAATCAATACATCGATGCTCAAAAGCCATGGATTCTTGCCAAAGATCCAACCACAGCAAAAGCCGTTCAAGACGTTTGCAGCATGGGGTTGAATTTATTCCGCGTGTTAATGACCTATTTAAAACCCGTGCTACCTGCTATGGCAACGGCCGCCGAAGAATTTTTAAACTGCGAGCCTTTGATGTGGAGCAGCATAGACAAACCCTTGTGTCATCACCAGATCAATGCCTTCACCCCTTTAATTACTCGTGTTGAACAAGTGAAAATCGATGCGTTGTTAGCCGAAAATAAGGTGAAATAATGGTATCTGCTCAGGCCATTGATGCATTATTGCCACAGACCCAGTGCGGTGAATGCGGCTACCCAGGGTGCTTGCCTTATGCGCAAGCTTTAGCATCCGGCTTAGCACCCATTGATAAGTGTCCGCCCGGTGGCGTGGACACCGTAAAAGCATTGGGCGAGTTGCTACACATTGATGCCTCACCTTATCTCGATGAAGCAATCACCAATACACGCCCTCCGGCACTAGCCTTCATTCGGGAAGCCGAGTGCATTGGCTGCACGAAATGCATTCAAGCCTGTCCTGTGGATGCCATCATCGGTAGCGGGAAATTGATGCACAGCGTCCTTACAGATGAATGCACCGGTTGTGGATTATGCATTGAGCCCTGTCCTGTGGATTGCATAGAATTAGTCACATTACCCACGCCAACCTTTGACAAAGAACTCGCACGCACACGCTTTAATGCACGTCAGGTGCGTTTATTACGCGATGAACAAGACAAACAACAAGCCTATCGAGAAAAACGAAGCTTGGTAGCACCAACCGTTGGACAGCAGCAGGATAAAATGGCTAAACAGGATTATATTTTGCAGGCAATGCAACGCGCTAAGGCCAAAAAACCTATTGAGTGACCTCATGCCGTTCGCGGTGAGGAAGATCGAGGCCAAGGATACAATGGTTAATTTAGTGCCAACCCCTAAGAGCCACTCACTTTTTTTAATTGCCCAGTAAAATATTGATGCAATATGCTGGTTAAAAGTGTCGCATAAGGAACGCCCTCTCTTAAAGCAAGAGCCTGTGCTTTTTCTACATCCCGTGTTGTCATACGGATATTAACCCGCTTTACTTTCGCACCATTTTCTCTAAAAAGCTCGGTATATCGCTGCACTTCTGCCGCTTCATTATCAATAGAGACATAGCCTCCCGCTTCAAGGGCTGCAATCATTTGAGCCTCTTTATCCAATGCCAATGACTTTTGTCTGCTCATTTTATTGTTCCTCCATAATATGACTTATGTAACACTCGCGACGGATAAATCGTTTTTAGAAATATTTTTTCGCTGTCTTCTACAAAGGGAACGGCGTAAGTATAGCCATCAACAAAAACTACAAAAATAGACTGATGAGCATATTTTGGCTCCTTGCCCTTGGTTACTCCTAATAAATGACCGTGTTGAATCGCCACGATGACTTCCTCAAAACCAATTCCTCGTTCTTTAATCAGCGTTATATTTTTATCTTCATCCCATTCAAACTGTTTAACATGCTTCATAATATTCAACTAAATCCATTATGTGTGGTATTATAGGACACGCATTATCCGTAGGTCAAATGACACTACACGGGTAAACATGAGATATCGACCATGAACAAGCTAAAACGACGCACGATATTTGAACGCTTTCGCGCCCAAAACCCTCACCCCACAACCGAGTTAAATTACGCATCAACGTTTGAATTGTTAATTGCCGTCATCCTGTCAGCACAGGCTACCGATGTGGGTGTTAATAAAGCCACAGTCAAACTCTTTCCTGTTGCCAACACACCGCAAGCCATCCTCGATTTAGGGGAGGAGAAACTCAAAGACTACGTTAAAACTATTGGCTTATATAACACCAAAGCAGCCAACATCATTAAAACGTGTGACCTGTTAATCAAGCTCTACAATGGAGAGGTCCCTAACACCCGAGAAGCATTAGAAAAACTTCCTGGGGTTGGGCGAAAAACCGCAAATGTCGTATTAAACACGGCCTTTGGTCAACCCACC
The DNA here is from genome assembly GCA_947477015.1 of Legionellaceae bacterium. Lineage (GTDB taxonomy): Bacteria > Pseudomonadota > Gammaproteobacteria > Legionellales > Legionellaceae > DDPF01. The sequence continues at coordinate 1,657 of CANJSM010000081.1, read as the reverse complement.
ATGGCTGTCGACACGCATATTTTTCGTGTAGCTAACCGCACGGGAATTGCATTGGGTAAAACACCGTTAGCTGTTGAGCACGCTTTGTTAAAAAACATTGACCCTGAGTTCCTCCAAGATGCGCACCATTGGCTAATTTTGCAGGGTCGCTATGTGTGTGTTGCACGAAAACCTCTCTGCTCCACGTGCATTATTAACGATTTATGTGAATACAAACATAAAACCTTGGTGCACTCCATCCCTGAATAGATAAGTAGCCTGTTAACGCAACAAGGCCTAACTTTTTTATTGTAGGTTGGGCCTTGGCCCAACAGGGGGTGGCACGAATGCAGAACTTGTTGGGCCAAGGCCCAACCTATATATGGACCCATTCAGTTTTACAAGCAATCAAATAATAAACACGAAAATTAGAAGTAAGGTTGCACCTATATATCCGACCTATTGAATACAAGTATTCGGCCATTATGAAATCAGCGCTTTCTCTCCTATCTACTTAACGACCTTTTGATGGTCAGCAGGTTGGTCAGGTTTTGAGAAAGCAGGTCTTACCTAATTTTCATTGTCTATTTTTCGCCTTGCTTGGTACTACGCTCTTTAAATAACGCTTGTTATCCACGGTTTTATAATTATCGGAGCCCTCCAATATTGTGGAGATAATTATAAAACTGTGGTTAACAAGCGCCACCTTCATTTGTTTTAACATAACTAAAATTTACATTATATGGTTTGGAAGACTGCAATACTGCCCATGCTATTCTAGCGGTTCGATTAGCTAGTGCCGTGGCTACCACGTTAAAGTGTTTTTTAGCCGCCAGTTTATTTATCCAAATACTTCGTTTATCTTCTTTCTTCCCTGCTGTAGCAACCACCGCCCTGGCCCCATGAATCAGCAACTGTTTTAAATCACGATTCCCTTTTTTTGTTATACCTAAAAGTAGCTGCCTATCTCCGCTCGAATGTTGTTTCGGAACCAAGCCAATTTGAGCGGCCATTTCTCGACCATTTTTAAATTGGCTGCCATTACCCATCGATGCATAGAGAGCTGTTGCTGTTATTGGGCCAATACCAGGAATCGTTTTCAATAACTTGCACGACTCCTGTTGATTACTAATGGTCTCTATTTTTTTGTCATATGTAGTAATCCGTTTACTTAGTGTTGTAAATTCATCATATACATCAACAAGGATTTCTTTTATCTCTTTGTTGACCGAATCACATTCTGGACTCAGTAGCTCAGCTATTTTTATTTTAAACTTTGAAAATCCTTGTGGGATTACAATTCCATATTCAAGCAGCAAACCTCTAATTTGATTGCTCAAGCAAGTACGATTATTTACTAATCTTTCTCTTACTCGGTGTACACTCTGAATGTCTTGTTGCTCCATTGTCTTTATTTGTACAAACTTCGTGCGTGGCCTTGTGCCAACTTCAATAATCGCTTCCGTATCCTTATAATCATTTTTATGATTAGCAACATACGGTGTTACATGTTGAGGACTAATTAATTTAGGTGTGTGCCCCATCTCCTGAAATCGTCTGCCCCAGTAGTTTGAGGTACCGCACGACTCCATTAATATCGTACAACTTGGTAAGTTTGTAACAATCTCCACTAACTTATCTCTTTGACATCGACGCTTCATGACAACCTTGTGGTGTT
>CANJSM010000080.1 GCA_947477015.1 Legionellaceae bacterium | reverse complement strand
TTGTATAAAATCTCCTTGAGCGCACAGGTTAGATCTAATAACTGTATTTTGACAAGGATTTTTTCTGCAACTGTGGATTTTAATACGTTATTGTTGGGCCAAGGCCCAACCTACGGCAGGTTGATCAAATTTTAATGCGACAGCCGTGATATACCTATTGCAGCCTACATCATGCTACACAATGAGCGCGTTTCCTTATGCTTGGATGCGTTTATAAAAGCGAGCTTTCTCGTTTCATAAGCCTGACGGTCTAGCTCAGCTTGCTCTTCCTTCGATGGTCTACTCGCAAATTTTTCTATATCCTTTTTCTGTAGCATTTCCAAGTGTTTGATCACGTCTTCAGTTTTGGTACCTATCTCACAGTAAAAGGATTCTTTAAATAGAGCGCAACTATTTGGGTTGTTGCGTTCACTTAATTGCAGTTCACCTATAATCTCAAACGCATTTTCTACAGGAATAAGAATGTTTTTTTGAGCAGGATATGACATCAGCTCGCAGTTATCATAAGAAATTGTGGGGTTTGTTCTATATAAAAAATAGAAAGAGTCAAAAATAGAAATCAAAAAATATTTTTGAGGGTTTTCCTCGTATTCTGTACTAACGTCAGTTATGAGCGGCATTTTTTTTCTCTTGTTATCGTTCAATATCAAATTAATAAATCACACTTGTCTTCGCTAACGCTCGCAAAAACGACAAGCGATTAACGAAGTTGTCTGACTATAATATATATGAAGTAGTTGAGTCAACTTTGTCGCATGGTGATTGAAATTAGACCTCTAGCTAATCGTACAAAAAGGAATGGTTATATTGCACTCCGATGCAAATAGTTTTTCGCATGCCTTTTCGTTATAGAACGGCTCGGGTGTTGAATCCATAAGAGAGGCTTCTTCTTCAGGGCTTAACGCCGGATGAAATTGAAGGTGAATTTTATTGTTGTGTTCGCAGATAGAGTGAATTTCGTCACTGATAGTATGTTTGAGCTCGGTGAAATTAATTTCAGCGCGGTGAATTTTCTCTTGAAGCCAGGAGGTGAGGGTGCGTTGATGGTTTGAATTATTGGCATCATATCCTGCGTGGATATTAAAGTGAACTTCATACGTAGTGGACGGAGCGGGTGCTGTGGTTGAGAAAAAACCTACCCCCTCTTGTTTATCACCAGTTCGTTTCACTATTTTTTCAAAATAATGACCAATCTTTTCTAAGTCGAATACTGATGTTTTCATGAGCACCTCCTTTGTTAAATCCTAAAACCAGTATCTGACAATATGTTCTGCAAGACAAGAGTGACATCATTTTTTGTTTGAGATTGTAAGTCTCAAATCTAGTATATTTAGAAGTCCAATATGTTAGAGATTGTGCCACTGCAGGGAGTGGGGAGTTACTTTAGATTTTTATTGTCTGTTTATTGATTTGCATGTATAATTAATTTACTTGCGTTGTCTTGATGGATAGCTTATGCATTTGCTTCAGAGTACGTTAGCAGCTTTAAGTGAACCCACTGTGCAGCCCGATTTGGCCACCTGCATGCAATCCTATGATGCCGCTAACAGTAATTTTAACCATGATTTTTTTACCATAACTCTCGATAAGCATCCTGAAGTAAGTGATTTTATTAAAAAATTACTCGATAGCCTAGGTGTTTCCCCTGAGCAACAATCCCGCTATCTTCATCAAAAATTGACTGTGCATGAGTGTTTAGTTGAAATAAATGAGCTTGCGAACAGGGATTATCTGACCGATTTTATTGATATTCTCTCTAAACGCAAAAAAGCTCGATGGATAAACGTAGTGCTAGGAAGTGTGCTTGGGGGCGTTTTAGGTACTATTCCTTTTTTTCAGTTTGGATTGACCGCACTGCAGCAGGTTGTTAGCGTAGCCTTCATGGCATCTTGTGGCGGCTTGATGTATTCCGTTGCGGCTGCTATTTATACAGCGTATACAGTTTATGAGTCTCCAGAGAGAAGCTCGTCGATGTATCAGGATTTTGTAGATAATTTATTCATATTTGCAAAAAAAATGCTCACCATTTCAGCCTATAGTGTTATGTTGATAGCGGCTGTGACCACACCGGCAGTTTTAATTCTCTTTGTAGTCGCAGATGCTATTCTGGTGATGAAAGAAATTGCCACTTTAGCTTATATTTATTTATATGAAAACCCAGGCATAAACCCTAAGTCAAGTATGGCGGAGCAGCATACTCAAGCGCGAGAATTGACTGATTACGAGAAAAGAAAGTATGCCGCATGGGTCAATATCGTGTCTGCGATCCTGATGACAGGCATCGTTGCTGCGTGGTGCTTTGCTCCAGGAGGTATTTTTTTGATTGTCGGTGCGCTATTGGCGATAGGGGGCGTGTACTTTACAACAAATTATTTGATTAAACAGAATGAAAAGAAGATGGATGAGGTATTGAAATTGCGATTTGCAGCGATAGAGCAGGGGAATCGACCAAGTATTGATGCATCATCCAATGCTAAGATGCAGGCCTCATTGACATCCTTGGGTCCTAGGCCCGAGCTTTGTCATACTGCCAGTCAAGAGCCTGTGAAAGATGAGCGGGCTAGTTCTCGTGGTTTAGTGGAATATAGTTTGTTTTCTCGCGATCCGACTGACCATATTGAGGCGAATGAGACGCATCAAACGCCAAGATCTCCTAGGGGAAAGATTTAGACTTTTAAAGCTCAGAATAACTAGCTTACTTCATAGCGCAAGTCAGGCTTCAGCCAAATTCCCTTTATTTTCAAGCCAAATTTTCCTGTCGCCTGCGCGTTTTTTGGCTAGCATCATGTCCATTGTAGCAAAGGTATTGGGCTCGTCATCTAATGTGAGTTGCACCAAACGTCGTGTATTGGGATCCATTGTGGTTTCACGTAATTGTAAAGGATTCATTTCTCCTAATCCCTTAAAGCGTTGGACATTTATTTTTGACTTGGTTGTTTTTTCCAAATTAGCAACAATATTAGCGCGTTCGTCGTCATCCAGTGCATAATGCACCACTTTGCCTGCATCAATACGATACAGCGGTGGCATGGCGACAAAAACGTGCCCTGCTAGGACTAATGGTTTAAAATGACGGAGAAAAAGGGCGCAAATGAGTGTGGCAATGTGCGCGCCGTCTGAGTCAGCGTCTGCCAGAATACAGATTTTTCCATACCGTAAGCCACTGAAATCTTCGCAACCGGGATCAACTCCAATGGCGACAGATATATCGTGAATTTCCTGTGAGGCTAGCACTTGGGTCGATTCTACTTCCCAAGTATTCAAAATTTTACCGCGCAACGGCAATATGGCTTGGAAATCTTTGCTGCGCGCTTGTTTTGCTGAGCCTCCCGCTGAATCCCCCTCAACCAGAAACAATTCAGCTTGACTTAAGTCCTGCTGTAAACAATCGGCGAGTTTTCCTGGCAATGCTGGGCCTTGGTGAATGCGTTTACGCGTAATTTGCTTGGCTTGGCGCAGGCGTTTTTGTGCACGTTCTACTGTAAATGCTGCAATCAGCTCGCCTTGAGTTCGGTGCTGATTAAGCCACAATGAAAACGCGTCTTTGATGGCATTACTGACAAAAGCTGCGGTTTGTCTTGAGCTTAAACGTTCTTTTGTTTGGCCTGCAAATTGAGGCTCTTTCATCATGACTGACAGCACGTATTGGCAGGGTTCCCATAGATCGTCAGCCGCCAATTTAACACCGCGTGGCAACAAGTTTCTTAGTTCGCAAAAAGTAGATAGGGCATCAAATAGCCCTGATCGCAAGCCATTGACATGCGTTCCACCTTGAATAGTGGGAATTAAATTCACATAGCTTTCATTGAGGGTGCTGTTTGAACCAGTAGACCATGCTAAAGCCCACTCCACAGCACCTTCATCACTTTTAAATTCGCCGCTAAACGGTTCTTCAGGCAAGTAATCTGTTGGCAAGGATTGACGCAAATAATCAGCCAGTCCCTTCTCATAACACCAATGGGTTTCTTCTTTTGTGGCTTGATTGATAAAGGTCATCGACAAGCCAGAACACAAGACGGCTTTAGCGCGTAGCACATGAATTAACTGTTTTATAGATAATCGGGTGGTGTCGAAATACTTAGGATTGGGCCAAAAACGAATGGTTGTACCGGTTTCACGTTTTTTTGTAACGCCTGCTTCTTGAAGCTCACAAATTTTATCGCCATTTGCAAAGGACATTTGATATAAAATGCCATTTCGTTTGATGCTGACGTCGAGACGATCAGACAGCGCATTAACAACAGAGACGCCAACGCCATGCAGGCCGCCAGAAAAACTGTAGTTTTTGTCTGAAAATTTACCGCCTGCGTGCAGTTTAGTCATGATGACTTCCACACCACTTAAACCCAATTGGGGGTGTAAATCAACTGGCATGCCGCGACCATTATCCTCGACCTCAACCGAGCCATCTTCATGCAAGGTGACAACAATACGGCTGGCAAAACCTGCCAGCACTTCATCCACACTGTTGTCGATGACTTCTTGCGCCAGATGATTCGGGCGCACGGTGTCTGTATACATGCCCGGACGACGTTGAACTGGTTCCAGGCCCGTTAATACCTCGATTGCTTCAGCTGTGTAATTTCCAGTCATTTTGATGGCTCAGTCAAGATAATTGTGTTTATAATAACATTATTCAATCACGATCGGTGGAAATTTATCGGCGTAATTTAGTGGCATTTTGCCTAGCTCGATCGCTGCTTGCGTGCTAGCTCTAATAAACGCCATGGCCAGTTCATCCATGCCGTTTACGGTAGTCGGGGTGCCTGCATCACATTGCATGGCAATTTGACTATTTAAAGGCAGTTGCCCCAGCAGCGCGCAATCATGTTTCTTACATAGTTGTTCAGCGCCGCCACAGCCAAATATAGGCTCTTCATGACCACAATGACTGCAAGTATGGAGTGACATGTTTTCAATGATACCTAATACATTGATATTGGTTTTATCAAACATTTTTAATGCTTTTTGGGCGTCGAGGGTGGCCACTGTTTGAGGTGTCGTCACCACGATGGCCGCGGTCAGTGGGATTTTTTGAACAAGACTCAACTGAATGTCGCCAGTGCCTGGTGGCAAGTCTATCAATAAATAATCCAATTCATCCCATTGTGTGATGTCTAGCATTTGAATCATTGATTTGGCCAGCATAGGGCCTCGCCAGATTAGGGCTTCTTCCCCATCGGTTAAATACCCAATTGACATGGCCTGCACGCCATGCGCCATGACCGGTAAATAACGATCCCCACTAACTTTTACAGGCTCAGTCTTACCCATCATTAATGGAATACTCGGGCCATATATGTCTGCATCTAAAATCCCTACGCGCGCACCCGCTCTTGCGAGAGCAATGGCTAAGTTAACCGTGACGGTTGATTTTCCTACCCCGCCTTTACCAGACGCAATGGCTATGGTGTTTTTAATGCCGCGCAGCCCTTTACCCGTCAATTGTGTGCGATGTGCTTTGATAAATTGATCCAGCGTGATGGTGATTTGAAGATCGGGTAGTGCTTCAGTAAGAGCTGCCGAAAGGGCTGGGAGTAGGGTGTTTTGTAATAATTTGACCGGAAATCCTGCCGAAAGATTTAACGTGAGGCAGTTATTCTCCAAGGCGATCACAGATTTTATACCCATGCTGGTTGCTGTGCGCTGCGTCATAGGGTCGAGGGTATTGGCCAGTATGGTGGAGACGGTATGCTCGATAGTCATCAGTGTTCTCATGCTTGCTTGAAATGAGTGGTAATTATGACATGGTTTTTGGGCGTTTGAATAAGTTACAGGCAAAAAAAGCCTGTAACTTATTCAAAATCCATTTCCTTAGCCAGAATGAATTAATCTATCGGGTGCGTATTCAATTCAAACCCCTTGGTTCGATATTCCCGATAATGATCTCGACTAATCGCCTTGGCATCGTCTTGATTACCCACAATTTCAATGATTCTTCGAAACCGTGAATGAAAGGGCGGGATTGTTCTAGCCATATTGATGAGGATGTCGTTAAATCCTCGTGGCTCGGGTCCAAAGCCAATTTGTACAGCAGGAGGGGGTTCAGGACCTTCGCCTTGCAGATTATGAGGAATAAAGCTGTCTTCTTTGTAGGTCCATAATAACTCATCGAGTAATCTTGCATCCTCTTGATGATCACAATAGACAAAAACGCGATGATTACGAAGGTATGCTTTCTCGAGAAGACGGCAGGCAACTAACCAAGCTGCCTGGGGTTCACTGTTTGTTAATAAATAAAAATCAACGCGCATGAGCTAAATCACGCAAAAATTGAACCAATAGTTGAACCGGGCGACCGGTGGCATTACGCTTTTTACCCGATACCCACGCCGTGCCGGCTATATCCAAATGTGCCCAGCGGAATTTTTCCGTGAAACGCGACAGAAAGCATCCGGCTGTAATGCTGCCAGCACTTCTATCGAATGAAGAATTAATCATGTCAGCGATAGGGCTCTCCAATGCTTCTTGATAAGCCGCATCGAGCGGCAGTCGCCATGCTTTGTCCTCGCTTTCTCGAGCAGCGGTTAAAATGAGCTCAGCTAATTCGTCATCTGGTGTCATTACACCTGTTGAAACAGCCCCCAGTGCAATAATGACAGCGCCTGTTAATGTGGCAATGTCGATGACAAAACGCGGGTTAAATTGTTCTGCATAAGTTAGTGCGTCGGCTAACACCAATCGCCCTTCGGCATCCGTATTGATGATTTCTACCGTATGGCCGGCTAAGGTGGTGATAATGTCACCAGGTTTGACAGCCCCACCTCCTGGCATGTTTTCAGCGCAGGCTAATAAGCCTATGACATTGATGGGCAGATTAAGCAACGCACACGCTTTGATGGTGCCCAATACACTGGCAGCGCCCGCCATATCGAACTTCATCTCATTCATGCCATCAGCAGGTTTAATCGATATGCCGCCTGAATCAAAAGTAATGCCTTTTCCAACCAGCACAACAGGAGCTTGGTCATTGCCTGCGCCTTCGTAGTTTAATTCAACCAATTGAGGTGGTTGATGGCTGCCTTGCGCTACGGCAAGTAGAGCCCCCATTCCCATGGCTTCCATGTGTGCTCGGTCATGAATTTTAACGGTTAATTTTGAATGGGCGTGAGATAGCTTAACGGCCTCTTGAGCGATGTATGTGGGGGTGCAAACATTCGCAGGATAGTTGGCTAAAGTTCGTGCAAATTGAACGCCGTGAGCTATTGCTTGAGCAGATTTAATGACGGAGTCATTTGCCTTGGGTAAGTAGAAATGAATGCATTCAAGCGAGTTAGGTTTATTGTGTTTGCTTTTGAAGTCAAGCAGCTGATAGCGTTGCGCCTCACACTGCAACAGCATTTGTTGCACTTGCCAGTCGGGTGTGTGTTGTGTTAATTGAGGCATGCAAATCGTCGCAGAAGCGATGTGCTGTTTGATTAACATCCCAGTAATATCAGCTATTCGTTTAGATAGAACATCAGGCGTGTAGTGGGACTGATGTCCACAATTCATGATCAATAAAGATTGGCCTTTAACATCAGATTGCCAAGCTGAATCACCGTTTTCCAGTAATTTACTGGCGAGGCGTTCTATTAAGTCTTTATGCTCTTGGTCTAGCTGGGCAGAAAAAGCAGGTAAATCGTTGTTGCTGAATAGGCCTATTACCAAGCACTCAGTATCTTTTACTGCAGGTGTTGCGCTTAATCCATAGTTCATGATGGCTTCCGATGAGGGGCGAAAAATGTTATTTTACGTATAGTTCATTTATATTTCTATAGTTCATGAGGGCACGTGTGCTGATTTTTCGATATTTAAGCAAAGAAGTGTTTGTGACCCTAGTCTCTTTGACGGCCATTTTGTTATTGATTTTTATGAGCAATCAATTGGTTATCTATTTGAATCGTGCCGCCAGCGGTCAGATTCCCGGTATGTTGGTCATGAAATTAATGATGCTGGAGTTACCTAATCTATTAAGCCTTTTGCTGCCGCTTGGTTTTTACGTAGCGTTATTGTTAGCCTATGGACGTTTGTATGCAGAAAGTGAAATGACGGTTTTGCAGGCCTGTGGTTATGGACCTGGACGATTGCTAAAACACAGTTTTCTGATGGCTTCTGTGGTGACTGTGTTTGTATTGGTGATCATGTTATGGGGGAGTCCACTGATTTCCACCGAGCGTGCCACATTGCTGCGTACAACTGGCATTCAAACGCTTATTCAAACCATTGTTCCGGGGCGATTTAATGTTATCCCTGGTGGTGGGCGAGTATTTTATGTCGAGTCGATGAATCGCGATCATACCGTGGCAAATAATGTTTTTTTTGCACAAAACACGCAGAAAAAAGGTCAAGAACAATGGGATGTGTTATGGGCGGATAAAGCGTTTGCGCAAACTGATTCTAAAACAAAGGAAGATTACGTGGTGTTGAAGGATGGTAAAAAATATCAGGGGGTTCCTGGTCTTGCGGATTACCAAGTAGCTCGTTTCTCAGAATATAAAGCCCGCCTTCCACACCCAAAGGTGAGTATAAAAGAAGATCTTCGTACCGAAAGCACGGCAAGTTTATGGCCCATCAATAATAAAAACAGGGCAAGAGCTGCTGAATTACAATGGAGGCTATCTATCCCTATCATGGTGCTGGTACTGACTTTAGTGGGAGTGCCTCTTAGTCGCGTGAATTCCCGTTCCGGAAAATATGCCAAACTGTTGCCCGCTATAGTGGTCTTTATTTTGTATGCCAACATGATGTTTATTTCACGCGATTGGCTTGCGAGTGGCAAAGTCCCTATCTGGTTAGGGATGTGGTGGGTGCATCTTTGTGTTGCCTTGTTAGGGATGTTGCTCCTCTGGCGCAATCAAGTGAAACTATCATGAAGTTATTAGAACGCTATATTGCAAAAACAGTCTTGGCCTCGATTGCGCTGGTGACGTTGATGTTGGCTGGTTTGCAAGTGTTTATGCTGTTTGTTGATCAATTGGATAATTTAGGCAAAGGTGATTACGGGATTATTCAGGCTGGCGCGTTTGTCTTGTTGCAAATGCCATACCAAGTCTATTTGTTTTTTCCGATGGCAAGCCTTTTGGGCTGTGTGATTGGCTTAGGCGTCATGGCTAATCATCATGAGTTAGTGGTGATGCGTGCTGCCGGAATGTCGATAGGACAAGTCACGTTGGCTGTATTGAAGGCGTCTGTGTTGGTGATTGTCTTGGTGACTGTTTTTAGTGAAACCTTGATGCCATCGATGGTTCGTTTGGCTAATGATCAAAAAATGGAAGCTATCAGTGGTGGACAAGCCTTGCGAACGGCAAAAGGCGTATGGATGCGTAATCATAATGACTTTCTTCATATTGGCTTGATTCAACCAAACCATGTTTTAGAGCAGGTTTATCAGTTTCACTTTGACACCACCCATCACCTTCAAAGCGCACGAAAAATTGCTAAAATTATCTATGTGAAGGGGAAATGGGAGGCGCATGATGTCGTTGAAACAGTCATTGAGCAGGGTGAAACCCGCTTAAAAACATGGCCTGTGATGACGTGGGACGTATCATTAAAACCGAGTGTATTGAGCGTGAGCGGTAGCGAACCTGATGAAATGACCCTGCGTGCGCTATACCAATATTTGCATGCTCAAAAAAAGAACCATCAATTGGCGATGAATTTCCAATTGGTGTTTTGGCAAAGAATTATTCAACCACTGACCACTATCGTCATGATGGTACTTGCGATTCCATTTGTGTTTGGTCCATTGCGTTCTTCAACCATGGGGTCGAAACTGTTGGCCGGTGTGACGGTAGGTTTTGGTTTTCATATTATTAATCGCTTTTTGGGTTCTGTCAGTCTTGTGTACCAATTTCCACCAGAAATAGCAGCCATTGGGCCGACTTGTTTGTTTGCATTATTAGGTCTTTATTTGATGAAGCGAGTCAGGTGAGCGTTGATCATTTTCTCACGGCTGTCGCATTAAAATTTGATCAACCTGCCGTAGGTTGGGCCTTGGCCCAACAATAACGTATTAAAATCCACAGTTGCAGAAAAAATCCTTATCGAAATACAGTTATTAGATCTAACCTGTGCGCTCAAGGAGATTTTATACAAGTCCAAACCACATGCAATATTGTAGATTGATCATTCTAGGCACAACCTATTGTTTCACGGTAGTGCTTCAAGATAGAAGAAGTGATTTATTAATCCAAAAAATAAATGAGCTACGCCAGGAGCACGATAGTTATTCGCTTTGATTCGCCCTATCAGACGCTCAAGATTGCTCTCAAGCTGTTCTC
>CANJSM010000079.1 GCA_947477015.1 Legionellaceae bacterium | reverse complement strand
TACTTCAAGTATAATTTAAAATCAAAGAGATTTTAAATGAACTCATAATTAAATCCCCTTCGGCCCTTTTACACTGTCTTCTGAATCGCTTAAATGTTCAGCCGCACTAGAAGCTGAGGCCGCGGCTTGCCTAGCTTGTTCAACCTCCCTCCTAAGTTGCCTTTGTTCCATGGCTTGGACCATCAAATTCCCTTCATGGGCTTTTTTAATGTATCCTCCGGCCCAACCAAACGCCATTCGCGAAATATCAAACCCCATAGGTCCTTGATTCATCAATTGACCATTTTCATAAACAACTTTTGTTTCATCAAGACTGGCATGCGGAATGTTAGCATGAGGTTTTCGCCTATCTCGAGGAGTTATCTTATCCGCCGCTCTTTCCTCTTGTTCTTCTGGTCCACACACGCTAAATTTTCCTGACTTTCCTTTAACGACAACCAAGCCCTTGTAGCCAGTTACGCTTAGCTGCGTATAATCATGAACAACGTGTAATGCTTTTGACAAATCACGTGCAAAATTAAAATTAACCCTTGCCTCGGTATTTAGCCATGTTGAGCCTGAATTACACGATAACAAGGTAATATCAATACGCATATCAGGTAAGTTGTTCTCACTCAATAATTGAGCCAGTCGATAAGCAGTTAGATCATAAGGCGACGGCTCTTCTATGCCAAGAACAAAGGGCTGACCCTCACCATGAATAATGATTTCATCACCGTCTTTTAACCTTCGAACAAGATCCTGCATGCTGTCTTTGTCAAAAAGATAAAAAACTCCATTATAACTTGTTTTATCTCTTTTGTTTTGAGCTGCAATTATTTTGGACATATCATAATTAAATTCTTGTGCAATCGCAATAATGGGGCGTGACAATCATTGGAACGAAAAGTTACTCTAAGCCAACTTCGGCATCATTAATGGCCAAGTAGATTTTTTATGATCACAAGTCCGTTTTTCTCCAAATGCCTCGCGACATAACGTTCTTAATTTTACCGCCTCTGTCACCATGAACCATCACGTAATTTTTGAGCTGATTTATAAGCATTGATAATCCCAGTACCACAAGATTTTTCAGGAAAATGTGCATCCATACAGGAAAAAGTGCTCGTCGGTAGATTTTCTGTTGACGGAAAAGGAGTGAGCGCATCTTGTGCCGTTATGATTTCTTTCACTTTAATCGGATCCAAGGTTGGATCAATTGAATAAAGCAAAGCGATGATTCCAGAAACGTGAGGGGCCGCTAAACTTGTCCCTTGTTTATAAGCATAAGCATCACCAATCGTAGAATAAATACTTCCATTTTGTCCATTGCCTCCAGGAGCCGCAATCGTAACGGTAGATCCCCAATTGGAATAGGACGCACGCTCACCAAATGGTCCCGTGGCCGCCACAGCAATAACCCCTGAGCAATTCGCAGGATAATCTCGAGCCGCATCGTTATTTTGATTTCCAGCGGCAACGATAACAGATAACCCGTTTTTTTGAACTTGATTCAATGCGTTTTGTGCGACCTCAGGGCATGTCGTAACATTTCCAAGACTCATGTTAATGCCAACTATTGTTGAAGGTGGCGAGTTTAAATTAGGAAAATCATTTCCGGCGAGCCAATGCAATGCGTTGATTTGATCCGATAAGTAAGAAAGAAGACACGGCGGAAATCCGCACGTTTTTGCGTCCGTAAATTTCGTAAACACATTGATGGGAAAAATTGTGCTGTTAGGTGCTACACCAAACACGGTTTCACCGTATGCGGATGTGCCTGTTGCAGCAATTATACCAGCAACAAAGGTTCCATGATTGTAACCCGCACATTGCATACAAGAAGGTGTGGCGCCAAGGCCAGAGCTGCCGTTATCAGTGAAATGAACACCTTTTAAGATGTTTGTATTTAATGCATCATGATTCATAATGCCTGTATCAAGAACTGCAATGGTAACCTGAGGCCCACTTGTTGTGAAATCAACCCAAGTCGTTTCAGCGTCTATTCCTCCCGGCGGTGCTTGTAGATTCCACTGTGAAGAACTGTTTTTTTGATGGAACTCCATGATTGAAGATAGGAAGTTGGGTGTAATCTCGGCAATCATGGGCGATTTTTTAATTTTTGCCACTATTTCTGATAAGGTTTTTTGCGAATAGCACCCAGAACCTAAAGGCTGTTCTTGCAGTAGAACTGTTGATGGTTTTTCAGGCTTAAGATAAACAATATAATCTTCTTGACACATGCGCCTTACATGAGTGAATGTGATGCCTGGAATTAAAACATCATCCAAATCTTCATGGTTCAATTGCTTGTGCACAATAAATTGCGAAGGAAAATGGCGCAACTTAATAATGAATGAAGGTTTGGGACCAAGCAAAATGCACGAGGAGTGAGAATGTTGAATGTCTGCACTTACTTGTGGGCAGTACAAGAGCACCATAAGCATCAATGTCATTGTGATGACTTTTTCAAATTTACAGCACATTGGAATAACTGCAAATCACTTGATGTGTTCCCAAGCTATGCCCTCCTGTCACTGCAATGGGGCCTGCCGTTATCCAGGCATGTGCCTCACGTCTTAAGGGTTGATTGCTTTCTTTAGCCAAGCCAATAAAAAATAAATACGGAATGTGATAACGCTGACACCAAAATTTGGCGACAAGCGCTTGCGTTAAGCAACTAGACTTCCATGGTGTGTAACGTGCCGCTAAAGCAATGGCGCGCCGAATAGTCAACACCTGTTGAATTTGTTCTTTAGAAATTAAGGTTGAAGCGACTAGCATTTGACAAGAACATCCAAAATAAACAGACAAACCTTTATAAGACAAGCATTGAATGGCTATTTTGGCAATCCCACACAAACAGAAATTCATAAAAAACCGTAGCTTTTCTTTATATGGCATACGCCAAAAAGTTTGAATTTTCATCGAGGCATTATCATTCGTACACTTCAATCCACGGCATCCATGATGGCCAACAAACCTTTCTGCCGAGTGTCTTCTATCCACTCCATCACGTCTTGTTGGCAGGCTTCAAGAGAATGCCCCACATATTTTTCAGTAAGCACCTGAGCCAACTCCAAGACCGTTTTTGGTGTCTCTAGTGATAGCCATAAATCAACTGCAGATTCATTTAAATGATAAAAATTCTCATCGACAAAATTTAAAACGACGATTTCATCGTTGTTAATTTGTGTGTAACAAGCATGTGAATCTCTGCCAATAAGGAATGGTATATCGTTCATGATGAGACGCCTTGATTTAATTCAATTTGTTGTATGATGTCAGGAAGCTCATAAAAATGAGGTGTTCTTGTGAGTTTATGCACCGTGATTTGTTGAGACAATGCACTACAATCATGAAAAAATAATTCTAGTTTTCCCAAAGGCTTTAACATGAAATGGCGATAAGCATTTTGCATCAGCGTTTTTAATGACTGGGTTGAGTTAAGTCTATCGCAATTATAGATTGTAGCCTCTTCATCAATATTCAGTTCGTAAAATGCGCTGATGGGTATCATGGGATCAGAGCAACAATGATCAACTGGAAGAGCGTATTTATCCGTTTTCAGATTCACCGGCAAGGCGGTTGTAATATCATGATTAAAATGTTGCATCGCATCCTTCCATAATTTTAATTTCGCAGGACCTGGAACAATGCAGTATTGGCCTTTGTGGTTTTGTTTAATGACAACAAGGTCGTCCGTGATAAACGGATAACCTTGTTGCGTGAATGCACCTGCCAATGTTGATTTTCCGGCGCCTGATTGTCCGCTGAAAATGACCGCATTGTCGTTGATAAGCATTGCAGAACCATGCAAAACTAAATAGCCATGATGTTGAAGCAGATAGGCCATAACGGTGCCCAGCAGCCAATTATTAAGGATATGAAAGGGAATTTCGGCCTGCGCTCTTTCAATAAGAATGGAATTTTCTTCCGGAATTATCAAAAATCGAGCAACATCTGGGAGGTTTAAATAAAATTGATGTTGCGTGCATCCATGAGAAAGCTTGCCATCTTGTGCATCTTGAGGAATATTCAGCGCCTGCCAAAAGAGCTGCACCCTCAAACCAAAGGCCATGAGATCTGTTGCTAGCATCGAAGCATCCTAAAAAAAGCCGATGTCACCACCTGACCCACTAAATCCACTGCCTGTGGTTGTGCAGCCAGACAATGCACCTGTTGAGGAATTGACTGCACATACAGAGACAGTACTATTAGAACTATTCTCAATGTAGGCATATCCATTCAGAATGCCAATGCCATTAGGTCCACTAAATCCACTAAATCCACTGCCACTGCCTGTGGTTGTACAACCAGACAAAGCGCCTGTTGAGGAATTTATCGTACAAAGGGAGATAGTATTGTTATCATAATTAGCAACATAGGCATAGCCGTTACTTGTTGTGACGCCGTTTGGATTTGTAAATCCACTTGTTGTGCTGCAATTTGAAAAAGCACCTGTAGATGAACTGACTGAACATATTGATACAGTATTATTACCATTAGAATTTGGAACGTAAGCATATCCATTATTGATGCTCATTCCTGCCTGTGGCAGACCAAATCCACTGCCTGTGCTATTACAAGGTGAAAGTGCGCCACTTGATGCATTTACAGAGCATTGTTCAATAGTAGAATTATTGTAATTCTCAGTATAAAAATAAGGTCCATTTATTGTAGCAGAACTAGGACGATTAAAATTACTGCCTGTCGAAGCACAGCTAGAAAGTGCTCCTGTAGATGGATTTACTGAGCATTTGGATACAGTCGAGGCACCATTATTAGCAATAAACGCATACCCATTGATAATAGATATACCATAAGGGCGCTGAAAACCACTACCTGTTGTAGAACAAGAAAGTGTACCTGTCGATGAATTCACGGCACATTGTGACACAGTATTGTTATTGTAATTTGTAAAATAGGCATATTGTGATTGGCACGCAAGAGGACCAGATGCCCAACTAACAGACTTAGTTTGATTTGAGACGCAATCAGTGCCACTACAATTTATATCTGTAAAGCTCTGACAGGAAATGCCATCGGGGGATTGATTACTACCATTTAAAAATATTTTCATACAAGCAATATTTCCGGTCGTAATGCCTTGATTATTAGCTAACTGATAAACCGAACTTGAATTAATATTGACCGTTTGCCCGCTACTAAAAGTCATCCCTGACACATTATCAATGGCAGAAGCAGCGCCTAAAAGGGTTGTGCAACCGGTATCACTATAAAAAAATGCTTGTAAAAAATGGATTGTACCACTACCAGTAATTGTTAATGCTCCTCCGCTACTCATGATATCGCTCATATCTTCAGGCTGGGTCGTCAATATATTCTGAAGGGTTACAGGTTTGTCATGAATGGTGTCTTGCGTTGACTGGAGATAAGACAATGCATCAACACTATACAAGCAGGCGATGACAACACTGAGAAGAATTTTACATTTATTATGGCACATGTGAGCTCCGTTAACTCAAAATACCGCTATTGCTTTCCGGGATGGATTGAGCGCCGCCTGCAATAGTTTTAGGGTCTAGAAAAAGTGATGTTTTTGGTTTTTGATAGACGGGCTTGTGCTTAGATTCTATTTTTTCATTTATAATGTCAGTTGCTGGTTGCTGGTTGCCATGCATTTTAAATCCTATTTAAACATATATCGCAAAACATCGACATGAAATAGCCTGTCATCTGTTACTAATTGATTTTTTATTATGTAATCATAAATTGCACCATAAGGCAAGTTTTGGAATGCGTG
Organism: Legionellaceae bacterium; assembly: GCA_947477015.1. Classification (GTDB taxonomy): domain Bacteria; phylum Pseudomonadota; class Gammaproteobacteria; order Legionellales; family Legionellaceae; genus DDPF01. The sequence goes on along the minus strand of CANJSM010000079.1, from coordinate 4,615 downwards.
ATTGAGCCCACCATTTTTATATAGACCCTGACATTTTGGCATAGTACCTGGCAGGATGTCGCCGCATTTTTTGTGTGCGTTAAATAACCCTGACGGAACCTGTTTGGCTAAATAACGGCGCATGAGTAAGCGATTTTGTCCTAGGCGTCGTTTTTGCTCTAGAGGTAATGAAAAACAAAATTCGACAAGCGGCGGATATAACAAAGGATATTGATAGGTAAATCCCATGTAACGTGCCAGTACTGCACTGTATTCAATACGCATGCGAACATGATGGCTTAAGCGTCCTTGCAGCCAATCAGACTCACGTTCCTGAAGTGAATTATAGGGTTTATAATGAACATTCACTTGTCTGCATGCTAATGAAGATACGCATGATTTGATGCGCTGCATACTATAGAGCAAGTGTGGTTGGGTTAGTTTTAGTGTTTGCAGTAATCGTCTAATCATTGAGTCGTTGCTATTGGTCGTTTGTAATTCCTTCCATAACGCTTTATACCCCACATCAGCACCATAAGTTCGCAATGGTGCATGGGATGAAACACATTCATCACCACCAAATCCTGACAGTAATATTTTACACCCTTGTTGGCTCACTGCTTGATGAATGTTTTGTGCGAACATAAAAAATAAATACGGTGCGCCACCTGCAAACCATTGTTTGTATTGGTCTAATACAGCAATGACATCAAACGCATCGGCATTCACATAATGAATGGGGTGATTTGATTTCGACTCCTGTAATAATTGATCACCATACCGACGCTCATCATCAACCTCGCCCACGTGCATGAATAATTGGGGATCAATTCCCTTCGTGTTAAGTGCGGTAAAAATAGCGGCCGTATCCAGACCACCGCTGAACTCCATGGCTACAGAGGCAGGCGATTGTTGGCAGCAGACTTGTATGGCTTCCTGTAAAAGAAAAGCAAAATGCGCATCATAATCTGCATCAGAAGTGTAGCGAATCTTAAGCGTGCCTGGCTCTAATACCCAGAACGCATGACGATGCTCTATGTGTTTGTGCGCAAGGTTTAATTGCAGCACATGCCCAGGGGTAGCGCGAAACACATCTTCATAAAAAGTTTTGTCGGTATATTCAAGGCTACTGGTGCAAATATCCATTAATACATTACTGACTTGCTGTTTATCCTGCATTGGATTTTTAATATGCGCCAAGATATCCGGCAGGTTTGAACCAAAACATAATCGGTTTGGATCGCCTGAAATGATGGTGTAATAAAATGGCTCCAAGCCAAAGTGATCCCTTGCTAGAAAAAACTCATCCGTGAGCGTGTTAATTACAAGGCAAGCAAACGGCTTGTAGAAATGTTTAAACCCTATTTTGAAGCAACTAAATGTTGAGTATTGTGTTATCTGCTGCTTGAGGAATGCAAGCACTTGCATATCTGGCGAATAAAAAACATAGTGCTGATAATTATGTTTTTTCCAGTTGCTCGCGTTGATGCAGGTATCTATATTGATCAATTGGCCTTGACTCCTGAGTTACTCTTCTAGCGAAAGATATCGATAAAAGCTAGCGCGCGAGATATTAAGCGTTTTACAAATATCATCTATACTCATTCCATGATTTTTATGCATACGCTTTGCCATCAGTACTTTAGGATTTTTAGGCGATATTTTTTTACGGCCTCCCTTTACGCCTCTAGCTCGTGCGGCTTCCAGGCCGGCTCTCGTGCGTTCTTGAATTAATTTTCGTTCAAATTGAGCTAATGCCGAGAATATATTGAATATAAGTTCGCCTGAAGCAGTTGTGGTGTCAATCGCACCATCACAGAGTGATCGAAACCCAATGCCTTTTTTACCTAAATCTTCAATTAGTGCTACCAAGTGTGGCATTGAACGACCTAAACGATCTAATCGCCAGACTAATAATGTATCACCCGCTTCCAAATCAATGATGCATTTTTCTAGCCCTGGTCGTTCTGTACGGACGCCTGAAATATGATCAATAAAGATGTTGGTTTTGGCACAGCCAGCGGCTTCAAGTGCATTGAGTTGCAATTGGACATCTTGATCATTTGTACTAACGCGGGCATAACCGACTAATTTTGGCATGTATTTTTTCTCATTAATTGGCAATATATCGGGAAAACAATATTTTGTTTCTTAAGATGGATAGATGATACACTTGCGGCAATTTTTTTACCTTACATTTTTGATCTTAACAAACGATCGTTTTACGAGACACGCATGCCTGTCAATTTTTTAACCGATGAACAAAATCAGACCTACGCTAGATATCCTGATGAACTTTCGCAGGAACAACTCGATAAATATTTTTATCTTGACGATAAAGACAGAGAATTAATCAATGCTTGTCGCCGTGATTACAATAAACTCGGGTATGCCCTACAATTAACCACGGTCAGATTTTTAGGCACTTTTCTTTCAAATCCTGTTGACGTGCCAAGCGATGCGATAAATTACGTCACCAAGCAGTTAAATATTAATCTTCCAGCAGACATCGATCAATACTTGGATCGCAAAGCAACACGATCAGCACATTGTAATGAAATTAAGATTATATTTGATTACCAGGATTTTAATGCGATATGGCGGTTTCGATTAAACAGGTGGCTATACTCTCAAGCTTGGTTTGGTAATGAGCGACCCAGCCTTTTATTTGAGCGTTGTACGATGTGGCTGGTGATCAGGAAAGTTCTATTGCCTGGGATCAGCACCTTGGTAATCATGGTATCCAGGGTGAGAGAACGTGTTTCAAAGCGACTGTGGCAACGACTGGCTTCCCTTGCAAATCCTAGCCAAAAAGAACAATTGGAAAATTTGTTGCTTATCCCGAAGGGTAAGCGTTATAGCAAATTGGATGAATTGAAAAATGGCCCAACACGGATTAGCAGTAGCGGGCTGGTGCAAGCGTTGCAACGTTATAAATTTATTCGCGACCTTGGAATAGGCCAAATAAATTTTGGTAACATACCAAAAACTAAAATTAATCACTTGGCCAGATACGTTACCATCTCATGGGCCCCATCGGTTGCTAGAATGGCCGATGATAGGCGCATGGCGGTATTACTTGCATTTGCTTATGTGTATGAGACAAAAGCCCTAGATGATGCATTGGATTTGCTCGACATGTTGATCACAGAAATTACCGCCCAAGCAAAGCGTACAGGTGAAAAAAAACGCATTCGTAGCCTTGGTGATTTGGATAAAGCCGCACTGAAGCTATCTGATTTTAGTGATTTATTTATTCAGCATGAAAAAGACAACAACTTGACGGAACTGATTTACAAAGCAATTTCGAAGGATGCTATCGCCGGCGCGGTGGAAATCATCCGGCAAATTGCCAAACCAAATCATGATAAATACTACGATGAGCTTCTTGAGCAATACAACACCGTACGTCGATTTTTACCAACATTGTTAAACACCATTAAATTTCAGGCCACCAAAGAAGGCAAACCGGCGCAGGAAGTCATGGAATTTTTGGCTACGATGGAAGGTAAGCGCCAACCTTCATTTAAGGATGCGCCGCTAGATATTGTGAATACTGGTTGGCGTGGTGCTGTCATCAATGCGAAATCAAAAGAAGTAGATCGCCCGGGATATACATTGTGTGCGATGGATAATTTGCAGGCAAATTTGCGCAGCCGTGATATTTTTATCGAGCAAAGTGAACGTTGGTGCGATCCCAGAGCAAAGCTATTAAAAGGCGCGTCATGGGATAAAAATAAGAGCACCGTGTGTCGTTCACTAAATTTAGGCACTAATTTTGATGAGGTATTTGGCTTTTTATCTGCAAAATTAGACAATACTTATCAAGCCGTGATTGAACGATTGCCAAAAAATGATGCTGTTGAGATCGTCAAAGACAGTAAGGGTAATGACAGGCTTAAATTATCGCGACTGGATAAAGTGGATGAATCAGAAAGTCTAACGAGATTAAAAAGCAAAGTAGACAAATTATTGCCCGTTATTGATTTTCCAGAGTTATTGCTGGAAGTGGATCGAATGACAAGTTTCACCGAGGACTGCACCCACATTAGCGATATGGGGTCTCGCGTATCTGAAATTGCGGTCAGCTTATGCGCGGTCTTTATGGCTGATTCATGTAATATAGGACTTGAACCCATCATTAACGAAGATATTCCGCATTTAACGCGCAATCGCTTAAGCTGGGTACAGCAAAATTGTATTCGAGCGGAGACAATCAGTAAGTCTAATGCTCGTATAGTGGATTATCATACCGGGCTACCATTAGCACTTAAAATGGGAACAGGTAATATTGCCTCAGCTGATGGTTTACGATTTACATGTGCAGTAAGAACGATTAATTCTGGTCCCAATAGAAAATATTTCGGTCCTAAGCGAGGACTGACTTATTATAATTTTTCATCAGATCAAGGCGCCGGATTTCATGGGATCGTAATCACCGGCACTCTTAGAGACTCACTGTATTTGCTTGATGGAATGCAGGATCAGCAAACAAGCCTTGAGCTACAAGAAATCATGACTGACACAGCTGGTGCCAGTGAAATTATTTTTGCACTGTTTTGGTTGTTAGGGTACCAATTCAGTCCAAGGCTTGCTGACATTGGTAAAGCACGATTTTGGAGAATTGATCCAAAGG
>CANJSM010000078.1 GCA_947477015.1 Legionellaceae bacterium | reverse complement strand
GGACTTGTATAAAATCTCCTTGAGCGCACAGGTTAGATCTAATAACTGTATTTCGACAAGGATTTTTTCTGCAACTGTGGATTTTAATACGTTATTGTTGGGCCAAGGCCCAACCTACGGCAGGTTGATCAAATTTTAATGCGACAGCTGTGTACGTTCCTATACAGCCATTTTTTACCATGGTAGAAAATAGCTCATAATTAACAGTATGACGCGAACTAATCCGAACCGCGCGCGGTTCGGATTAGTGGTGGCACCTACTAGGCGATTGTTACAGGATACCCTACGGCAAGAAAAACATACGGGGTGAACATTTACCTGACTGGCTTGTTCTCAACATGCTGGATAAAACTTATAAAATCGTCTACACCTTTAGGTTTGATTTGTAATTTAAAACCAATAGGATCATAGTCATGCTCAATATGATGAGCCGTTAATTTTTCACAAAACTCGTCTTTTTTTATAAAGTTGGGCTTAAATGCAATGATATACCACCCAGGAGACTGCCCAAACTCAATAAAATCTATGTCTCTTGGCTCAACATCAATCGCATTTGCAACCTCATCGATTGTAAATGGTGTAGTAAAAAAAGTGCTCCCTTTCGCGTGTTGCTTGGGATTGGGATTGAAGAAACTGCGATTAGCTATAGTAGACTGCTTTTTTTTCTTAGGAAGTGTTGAGGGAATTTCTTTATCCAGTTTTACCTTTGAGGCCGTCGATGCAACATAAGTTCCATTCAAAACGCTTAAAAATTCTTTTTCATACAATTCATTTTCATGCGCGAGTGCGCGCACTAATTTGTGAAAAATGGCCTCGTTTGATCTTAATAACTGTTGCGCACGTACCATCTGACTTTGAAGAATTTTTTCAATATCCACATATGCATTTAACCCGGTCAATGAGCTACCTAATCCCTCATTCAGCACAAGATGTTCAGCCCATTTTTTAGCGTGTTTTAAGTCATTACTAGAACCTACTTCAGAACAACTAAAGGCAAGTTCAGCAGCGCGTCCTGCAAGACAAATGCAAATATGATTCAATAAACCTTCTTTGGTTATCCCGTCATTGTCGACAGAAATAAACTCCGTTAATCCTAATGACTGACCTGCCTTGAGTACTGATATTTTGTAAATACGAGATCCCAATAAATATCCCACCAAGGCATGGCCGCTCTCATGTTGAGCGACTTTAATTTTTTTTTCGTTGGTAAGATAAGAACCTATTGATCCCCGCTGAATGATCGAACGTGCTTTATCCAGATGATAAAGTTTGATGGTTTTACTGTTTTCTTTTAGCGCAATTACTGCAGCTTCATTAATCCATCCTGCCAATTTTGCACCGGAAAAATTGGCCGTAATAGCAGCCAAATCGCTCACTTTGATTGCTTTGTCGAGAGGTTTGCTTTCAATGCAGCGTTCTAAAATAGCCATTCGATCTGAATAATTTGGCATAGACATAACAATATGACGATCAAATCGCCCTGTTCTCGTTACAGCAGCATCAAGTGATGCAGCATGATTGGTTGTAGCCATAACGACCACGCCCTGCATTTTTTTAGATAGTAGCGACAACAGTTCATTAACGATTGCATTATCATGACGTTCATTGACAGTTCTAGGGGAGGTGAAGCGCTCTCCTGCAATCGAATCAAACTCATCAATGAGCAGAACACACGGCGCATGCTGTTGTGCCACACCAAACAGATGTCGTAATTTTTCTTCTGCACCACCAACCCATTTATCCAGCATATCCGAGCCACTGCAAATGATAATTGGCACACCTGAATGACCCGCAACAGCCTCAGCGAGCATCGTTTTACCAACCCCCGGTGGGCCACTTAACAACACTCCTTTGGGTGGGTTGATTCCAGCCGTTACATAAGCCTTAGGATTTTGTAAATAGTGTACGACATCCGCTAAACTGTTTTTAACCGTTTGATACCCACCAAATTGGTCCAAATCTGTTGTGGGTGTACCTATCTCGTAAAATGGGGTGGACACACTACTGTGTTCATCATGAAATCCACGAGATGTTTGGGTATTGAATAAGTTGAATCGCGAGGTGATCATACGCGTTGACAACACATTGGCTTTAACAGTGCGAATAAACATATGATAAAACACCTAAACGATTCGATACTGTAACCTAATACCCTTCGTACGGATTACTCGTAGGCAGGTCAATTTCTTTTGCAAATTCAGACAAAATGACATGTTCTTGGGTCATTGAGACTGAAGACTGATCCATCACTGATTCACCAAATTTATAAATAACCCGTTCAATACCTTGGCACGTTTTTAAATCAATCGCTTCAGCGTTTGCTTTGACGGCACTATTTTTCTCTTGATAAGCCTTAATAGCCGCTTGACCATATTTATTTTCAAGCATGCTTAATGTTTTATTGGGTGATAAAATCAGCGCTGATGCATTGTTACCACCAAAGCCTTTGGAATTCAAAATCACGCCTTGTATCTCACAACCTTTCTCACCTGCGTAATAATGGTCAGTTAAAATGTTTAAATTAGACTGGTAAACATCCTCAGCGATATGATCAATGGTTTTAATACCAGGGATCCAGCCATATTGCCATACTCCCAAAGCAGCGACCAGTTGATCACCAGCTGCAGCACTGACCGAATGCCCCACGTAGGATTTAATGGCCGCAACTGGCCAATGTTTAATTGCAAATGTTTTTGCAACTTCATTTAAAATATGGCTTTCAGTCGTACGATTTTGTGGTGTTCCCGTGCCGTGAGCATGAACATAGGTTTGCTGTAATCCCTCTTCACCCAAAATGGCTTTAGCCAAGGCAGCTGCTTTGGCAACGGTAATGTAATTACCTACACCAGGGCCTGCGATAGATTTTTTATTAGCATCGGCGTTAACAAACACATCAGCAACCGAACCATAAATTGTCGCCCCAAGTTTTAAAGCCAACTCATCATCCATTAACACAACAAACTGAGCAGCTTCGGCCAAGGTAAACCCAGCATTGCTTGAAAATGGTCTGCAAGCTCTGCGATTATCAACTGTTTCACTCTGATCTAGCGCCCTCAAATCATCATCAGTCGCCAAAGCGCTCATAACACGAAAGCCTTCGATCACCTCAGGCACAATCGGTGCTTCAGAGTTTCCAACGATAACCACTTTGGCTTTGCCTTGCTGAATGTCTAATAAACCTTGCCTTAGGTTGTATAAAAACGTTGCACAAGCACCTACGTTGTTGCCTGTTGTTCCTACACTATTAATGATATAGCTGTTGACGAAATCAGCAGGCATTTCTGCTAACGACAAGGCCATCATCTTTGAATTGATGCGATTCCCCATCAACGGCTGTCCGACAATACCCGCAAGAGAATTTTCATCTATTTGAGACAAAGCACTGCCACCATAAACGGCGACTTCATCGGGTTTGATGTGAGTTAATATTTCTTCCCACTCAAATCCTAATGAATTTAACGCATCAGAAGCACCATACACGGCCAACTTCAAACCGCGGGGATGATTGGGTGAATTATATAGTTTACCGGGATCAAAACCGGATGGAATGCCACCTGCACTGGACACTGGAAGTGGCTGGGTATCGGGAAACAACAACTCTAGTTGCCCGTCTACAACGACATTGACTTCGTTGTTATCCATGTCAGAGATTGCGCAGGTTTCAGCTAGATGGGCGGGTAGTTTCGCTTTTTTAATAATGAACGACGCAGGATGCACGGATGAATCCAATCTAACTTTGTGATGACAACGCACCTTGTCGGGATCAAATATTTCGATCCTGCGCACCAATGTACCTTGTTTAATAGTTTCAATATCAGCATCTGTAACCGCTGAGGCGTCATTGATACCCATTCGATGGGCCAAATCAGACCACGTACTGGCTAACTCCTGAGACGACAAGGCGTCACAAACCATTCGTTTGTAGCTATGAAATCCCGACGTACGACCGGCAGAATTCATTCCACCCATTCCAACAATCACAGGCAATTTTATCATGGTAATTTACACACTATACTGTACAAAGGCGAAATGCTAGTCGACAACGCAGGAGCTGTCAATCAAGCCATGTTGAGACTCCGCTTCGGCAAACAAACAAATGGCATCATACAGCCCACCACAATCGCCTAAGCGCTGAACTTGACTTAAGCGCTCTTTCCACACGCGAGCACCCGGCATTGCATGCGCCATGTTTAAAATCGGTTTTAACAATAAACTCATGGCTACACCGGATTGATGCATCGATTCAACGTAGATATAGTATTTATGGAGCACTTCAGCGCGCGTTAATAAAGGTACATCCGGATAGATAGCATGGTGAATGGTTGCTAAAGCATATGGATTTTGGCAGACAAGCCGTCCTAACATCACACCATCGACCTCACGCAGATGCGTGTTTATTTCTTCAAGCGTATTGATGTTGCCATTGATCACGACAGGAATATTAGGCATCTCTTGTTTTATTCGATAAACGTAATCGTACTGCACTGGCGGAATAGTTCGGTTTTGCTTTGGGTTTAAACCATGCAACCACGCTTTACGCGCGTGCACAATCAATTTATCACATCCTGCATCCACCAATCGATGTGCAAAGGCTGAAAAAAACTCATAACTGTCTTGTGTATCAATACCAATTCTTGTTTTTGCAGTCACAGGAATACTAACAGCGCCTTTCATCGCTGCAATGCAATCTGCGACCTGCTGGGGTTCCGCCATTAAGCACGCGCCAAAACGACCCGCTTGTACCCGATCACTTGGGCAACCCAAGTTTAAATTCACTTCAGAAAAACCTTGCTCTTCGGCAAGTTGGGCACATCGAACCAAACCGCCAGAATCAGCTCCCCCCAATTGCAATGCAAGAGGTTGTTCCAAAGCATTAAAGCCCAATGCTCGAGCTGGGTTGTTGTCGACCGCCCCTACTGTTTGCATTTCGGTATACAGCAACGCATTCGGCGCGAGCATGCGCATAAACATCCGAAAATGCGTGTGGGTCCAGTCGATCATGGGAGCAACTGAAAGTGGTGAGATAAGGCTTGAATACATAAATAACACTATCCTTTGATATGGCGTTGTAAAACTGTGAACACGCCCCTAATACATGACATTATACCCTATTTATGATATTGTTCAAAATATATGCTTATAGATGAAATACACCATGCTTACTCTGCCTGAAAATGCCATTGAACAGATCAAATCCTACCTACTGCAATTACAAAACAACATTTGCCAAACACTTGAACAATTAGACGGCCAAGGCCACTTTGTAGAAGATGCATGGACACGCGACCAAGGCGGCGGAGGCCTTACGCGCGTTATGCATAATGGTGCTGTATTTGCTTCTGCAGGAGTTAACTTTTCCCACGTATCAGGCGGAGAGCTACCTCCTTCAGCCAGCATCAACCGACCAGAACTGGCCGGGCGACGGTTTTCAGCGTTGGGGGTCTCTTTGGTCCTTCATCCTCATAATCCGTATGTTCCCACGTCCCATGCGAACGTACGATTTTTCGTAGCAGAAAAAGAAGACGCCACGCCAGTTTGGTGGTTTGGTGGAGGGTTTGACCTGACACCTTATTATGGATTTGAAGAAGACTGCATACATTGGCATCAAACAGCAAAGAAGGCTTGCGAACCCTTTGGCGAAGACATTTATCGAGAATTCAAAGCGTGGTGTGATCGGTATTTTTATATCAAACACCGTCAGGAAGCGCGCGGCATTGGTGGGTTATTTTTTGATGACTATCATGCGCAAGGTTTTGATCACAGTTTCGCCCTCATGCAAAGTATCGGCGACCATTTTATTCAAGCATATGCCCCAATCGTCACTCGTCGAAAAACACATCCATTTGGTGAGCGAGAAAAAGCTTTTCAATTATACCGACGCGGACGTTATGTAGAATTTAATCTAGTCTATGACCGCGGTACCTTATTTGGGTTGCAATCGGGTGGACGAACAGAGTCAATTCTGATGTCACTGCCTCCTCAGGTCAACTGGCAATATAACTGGCAACCGGAAAAAAACAGCGAAGAGGAAAAACTGTATACCCACTATTTGCCTGCGCGAAAATGGATATAGGCTTAAACCTGTAGGTTGGGCCTTGGCCCAACAGCAGATTTGAAACAGACATGGTTGTTGGGCCAAGGCCCAACCTACAAGGTCTTCCTCAGAAATAGCATGATTTTTTTTGCATGCCATTATGACCAAAGAACATTGAATTAAGCTGGCTCTGCAACCATAGCCACTTCAAGCGCTTTCAAGCCTTTAGGTCCTTTATCAGTTAAGTAACTAACTGAGTCATTTTCGTGTAGGGTTTTAAAGCCAACGCCTTGAATATCTTTGTAGTGAACAAAAATATCATCGCCGTTTTGATTCAGAATAAAACCAAAGCCTTTCTTTTCATTAAACCACTTTACTTGGCCTGTTTCGCGCTCTGCCATGATCTTTTCTCCCTGATTAATTTTCTATCCGTTGTTATAAGATGGTTCTTAAGGTTACAATTAAACAGCTATAAACTTAGCATAACAGCTTTTTTAATATTGTTAAGTTTTTTTTTAAAAAATAACCGTTCCGAGTTTCAACAACCCAAAAAGAACAAAGAAAAACCGATTCCAATGGCACTAATGAATGGGTATATTAACCGAAGGAGCTGTTATGAAAGATGCATTTATTCGTTTGGCGCTAAATTGCAATGTATTAAAATTTGGTGAATTCACGCTCAAATCTGGCCGAGTGAGCCCTTATTTTTTTAACGCGGGTTTATTTTATCAAGGTGAGGCATTACGTCAGCTAGGGCAATTTTATGCCCAAACGTTAATCCATCATGCCATTGAATTTCAACACCTTTTTGGACCTGCTTACAAAGGGTTACCGTTAGCCACCACCACCGCCGTCGCACTGGCAGAAGCAGGCATCAATGCGACCGTCACGTTTAATCGCAAAGAAATTAAAACTCACGGTGAAGGTGGTCAATTAATCGGCGCACCGCTAGTGGGCAATACAGTGATCATTGATGATGTCATCACCGCAGGCACAGCCTTTCGTGAAGCACAACAACTGATTGATGCAGAAGGTGGGCATTTAACTGCGGTGGTGATTGCACTAGATCGCTGTGAACGAGGCAACACACATCAATCCACCCTCACGGAAATTGAAAATCAAGGGATCCGCGTATTATCCATCATCACCCTATTTGATTTGATAGACTATCTAGAACGTCATCATGAACACCATCTTGTAAAACAATTGCAACAATACCAGGAGCTATACGGATGCGCTTAACCTCATTATTGTTCTCATCTATTGCATCGTTTGCAGCGTTTGCAACCCCTACTACGGATGTTTTGAATTTAGATTGGCTGGATAAAAACACTCCCGCCAAAGATAACTTCTATGTGTATGCAAATGGGGCCTGGCAAAACAACAACCCCATCCCTGCCGAATACTCCAGCTGGAGTGTCTTTCATGTCTTACAAGAAAAAAATCAAAAACAAATCCGCGAAATAATTCTCAACTCTGCAAAAAATAAGCACAACAAACCCGGAAGCATTCAGCAAAAAGTCGGGGATTTTTATTACAGCGGCATGGATGAGAGCAACATCAATGCGCAAGGCATCAAACCGCTCCAACCTGAACTCTCCCGTATTGACACCATCCATGACCGAGCTGAATTACAAGCAGAAATAATCCATTTGCACCAAATGGGGATCAATGCTTTATTTGGGTTTGGCAGCATGCAAGATTTTACCGATAGCAACAACGTTATTGCCGCCGTTATGCAAGATGGATTAGGGTTGCCTGATCGTGATTATTATTTAAAAGGCAATTCAAAATTCAAAACCATTCGAGCTGCTTATGTGAAGTACTTAACAACTTTGTTTATTTTGTCAGGCGATGACCCACATAAGGCAGCTGCTGCTGCCGCCACAGTCATGGCCATTGAAACTAATCTAGCCACAGCATCGATGTCACAAACGGCTCAACGAGATCCTCGCGCGATTTATCACATGATGGACACGACTCAACTCGAACAAATCGCCCCTTATTTTTCTTGGGTAGATTACTTCTCCGCCATGGGACATCCTGAAATAAAACAACTTAATGTAGCCATGCCTGATTTTATGAAGGCGATGAATCAACAATTACTAGCCCATTCAATTGAGGAGTGGAAACTCTATTTACGAGTGCATTTAATTAGCGGTTACGCCACTTACCTCTCCAAACCCTTTGTTGACGCTAATTTTAAAATGACTTCGGCGTTAACCGGTGCTGAAAAATTAAAACCCCGTTGGAAGCGGGTTGTGGACACCGAAAACGGCGCTCTAGGTTTTGCCATTGGTGAGTTATACGTCAAAAATTATTTTTCTGCCGAAGCAAAACGCGACGTGTTAAGCATGGTCAACGCCATTCGACAAGTATTACAGGATGATCTTAAAACCTTACCTTGGATGGCTGCGCCAACTCGCACAGCGGCCCTTAAAAAACTCGCCATGATGGGAGAAAGGATAGGTTATCCTGATCAATGGTGGGACTATTCCAGTTTAATGATTGATAGAGGACCTTATGTATTAAACGTCATGCGCGCCAATCAATTTTTAGTCAAACGCGATCTCAATAAGATGGGCAAGCCAGTCGACAGAACAGAATGGGAAATGTCTCCACAAACAATCAACGCCTACTACAATCCCTCCATGAATAACATCAATTTTCCCACTGGCATTCTGCAAGCGCCCTTTTTTGATCCCAATGCGCCTGCTGCCGTTAATTATGGCTCGATTGGATTTATAATTGGTCATGAAATAACCCATGGATTTGACGATCAAGGGGCTAAGTTTGATGAGCGTGGTAACTTGCATGACTGGTGGACACCCAACGACTTAAAACAGTTCAAAGCAGCAACTGCCTGCATTGTGAATCAATTTTCACAGTTTAAAGTCGCAGACAATTTGCCCGTTAATGGCGAGCTCGTCGTTGGAGAAGCGACCGCTGACTTAGGCGGTCTTACCTTGGCATTGCGTGCTTTTCATGCATCCGATGCTTACAAGCAGGCAAAAACAATTAACGGGTACACGCCGGATCAACAATTCTTTTTAGGTGCAGCTCACGCGTGGGCGAACAATACACGCCCAGAAGAAGCCTATCGATTAGTCACTATCGATCCCCATCCACCCGCAATGTACCGTGTCAATGGCGCATTAGCGAACATGCCCGAATTTCAGAAGGCATTTAATATTCCAGAGAACAGTGCGATGGTAAATCCACAGCGCTGTGTTATTTGGTAGGTAAGGTATGGGTAGAGACACACTCGTGAGATTTTTGAATCAATATTTCTCTTGCCCAAGTTATATTGTCGAGCCATGTGTCTCCTTAAATGAGGGTGTAAATTAAAGAAAGGATTGTATCGGATTTTTACAGGATGTTGCAGTACACTCACACGTGACAACAATCCATAAACAAAAAACTTGCATTTCATTCTTTTTTTGCTCATAATTAGATCGTTATGACCAAAAACAATGGAATCAGATTATGCCAAATTCTACACAGCGAGCATTGTTAGATAGCTTTATTGCCGAAGAAGGGATTTATTTTGAAACCATTAGGGATGATGAAGCTTTTAATTTAGGTACGAAAGTACTCTATTTAGAAAGAGCTATCAGTCAAAACTGTCACAATTTTTTGCAATCACTGGATAAACTGTATAATCCTGATTTAGTTGCTGCAGCAAAGACCGCTAACGTTGAATTTATTCGTGCGCTAAAACTGATTAATGACCTATGCTTTAATCATCAGGTGAAATATGTTCAATATGGCACGAGACCAGCACTGACTCACTTTTTTGGCTCTCTTGGCGACATTAATCATAGTGATTTTCAAACCGATATTCAAACTATTATTAATGCAAGAATTGCCACGCTGCGAGAGGGGCACGTAGAAGAAGCAACAGCACAAAAAACCGCAAGAGAAACTGCTGAAACGGGTATTGCTAGGCGAACTGGATGGAGGGCAGAATTAGATTTGCCTTTGGCCCAACTTGCACAACAGGCACCCCATTTTCAACCTCTTCAAGTGCGGCTCGTCGGAGCTGATGTTACTCAAGCTGCAGAAGTAAGACAAATTATTGTTGGTAATACTGGTGCTACACGTCAATTAATACAAGACTATGGCGCCACTTTTGCTAATGTTCAAGCATTAGCAGCACAAGAATTTCATGAACTATTTCGTAATTCAAACGAAATTGCTCGGTTAGTTAATGAAGGACATATACCACTTGCTGACTTGTTAGCGCTTGACCAAGCTGTACGTACTGAACTATTTCGTAATTCAAACGCAACTGCTCGGTTAGTTAATGAAGTGCATATACCACTTGCTGACTTGTTAGCGCTTGACCAAGCTGTACGTACTGAACTATTTCATAATGCAAACGCAACTGCTCAGTTAGTTAATGAAGTGCATATACCACTTGCTGACTTGTTAGCTCTTGACCAAGCTGTACGTACTGAACCATTTCGTAATTCAAACGCAACTGCTCGGTTAGTTAATGAAGTGCATATACCACTTGCTGACTTGTTAGCGCTTGACCAAGCTGTACGTACTGAACT
>CANJSM010000077.1 GCA_947477015.1 Legionellaceae bacterium | reverse complement strand
AATGCATCGTGCCACCTCATCAAAATTTGAATGTGGCATTTGATCTTATTTCTTACTCTTCGTCAAATAAAACGAAATCTAATAGCTAGATTGTTGGGCCAAGGCCCAACCTACGGCAGGTTGATCAAATTTTAATGCGACAGCCGTGTGAGTACATGATGTTATCTGATAGTGACTGTCTTAGATAAGAGCCCTAACACTCCGGAAAATTCACTGCCAACCCACCTAAAGAGGTTTCTTTATAAATGCTCTGCATGTCTTTGCCGGTTTGTTTCATGGTTTTAATCACTTTATCGAGCGAGATTTGATGTTGACCATCGCCAATCAAGGCCATCCGAGAGGCATTCACCGCTTTTACGGCACCCATGGCATTGCGTTCAATGCAAGGAATTTGCACCAGTCCCATCACTGGATCGCATGTCATGCCTAAATGGTGCTCCATGGCGATTTCAGCGGCATTTTCAATTTGCTCAATCGTTCCACCAAGGACTGCGGTTAAACCCGCGGCAGCCATAGAAGACGCTACCCCCACTTCACCTTGGCAACCCACTTCAGCACCTGAAATCGATGCACCTTTTTTATAAAGAATGCCGATTGCAGCAGAGGTCAGAAAATAAGTGTATATGTCATCAGGATTTAATTTTTCATGGGCATCTTGGCAATATTTGAGTACAGCAGGAATAATGCCGGCTGCGCCGTTGGTGGGGGCTGTGACAATACGACCGCCAGCGGCATTTTCTTCATTGACTGCCATCGCATAGAGGTTGAGGCGATTCATGATGTCTGAACGTTCGTAAATACTGGGTACGCCTTTGTTTTCATTTATTTTTTTATATAAATCCGGTGCACGGCGTTTGACCAGTAATCCGCCGGGTAATATTCCCTCATGATGACAACCGCTGTCAATGCAATCTGTCATGACCTTGGCAATGGCTAGAATACCGGAATGAATCGCGTCGGTATCGCGCCAAGTTCGCTCGTTTGCCATCATCAATTCTGAAATAGAGAGCTTGTTGTGTTTACAGAGTTCAAGCAATTGTTGACCCGTTTCAAAAGGGTAGGGCACAACATGGGCATCGCTTGTGGGATGATCATATTCTTCTTCTGTGACGATAAAACCACCGCCAATGGAATAATATACTTGAGCTAACAGGATGTTTTTATCGGCATTAAATGCCATAAAACGCATGCCGTTGGTGTGTTTGGGGAGTAATTCTTTTTGCAAAAGGACTAAATCTTCTTTTTCATGAAATGGAATGTCTTTTTTTCCAGCCAAGTGTAGCGTTTGTGTAGCAACAATTTCTTTAGAGCGAGGAACCATGCTTTCAGGCACGACGGTCTCAGGTAATTTGCCTTCTAGTCCGTTTAATATTGCCGTGTCAGTTGCGTGGCCTTTACCGGTTAACGCCAATGAGCCATAGAGTTCTACTTTGATGCGTTGCGTTTTTGCAAATAAGCCTTGATTACTCAGCAGTTGTAAAAACTCATTGGCGGCCAACATCGGGCCTACGGTATGAGAGCTAGAAGGGCCTATGCCAATTGAAAACAAATCAAACAGACTAATGCTCATGATGTTTGGGACTCTAAGAAATGATATTTAGCAGTATAGTACATCATGAACCGTCAGCACACCATTAGGCTTGTGTTTACAAAGAAAACTCTTCACCAAGATACACCGCACGCACTTGCTGATTCGCAAGAATATCGGCAGGGCTGCCTTCGCATAGTATTCTTCCCTGATTAACAATATAAGCACGTTCGCAGATATCCAAGGTTTCACGCACATTGTGATCTGTTATCAACACGCCAATGTTTTTCTCGCATAAATGCATAATAATTTTTTTGATGTCGAGTACAGAGATGGGATCAACGCCTGCAAAGGGTTCATCCAACAGAATAAACGCCGGTTCCATGGCCAGTGCGCGGGCTATTTCTACGCGTCTTCTTTCGCCGCCAGATAAGCTCATGCCTAAGCTTTTTCTCAAGTGGGCAATATGAAATTCGAGCAATAATTGCTCTAATTTTTCCATGCGCTGGTGTTCATTGAGGTCATCTCTTAATTGTAAAATCGACAAAATATTGTCGTTGACGGTCATTTTTCGGAAAATAGATGTTTCTTGCGGTAAATAGCCAATACCCAAGCGTGCCCGCTGGTGCATGGCAGTTTTGGTTATATCCTGACCGTTTAGAGTGATTTTGCCTTTATCACACGATTGCAAGCCAACAATCATGTAAAAACAGGTGGTTTTGCCTGCGCCATTCGGACCCAGCAGCCCCACGCATTCTCCGCGTTTGATGTGAACACTCACATCGTTGACAACGGTTCGTGCTTTAAATGATTTCTTTAATTGATGTGCGATTAATTCATTCATGTATGTTTCTCTGGATGAAAAATTATGGTGGTTCGCCCGTTTCCGGCAGCTTGTGAGACAACGTGCTGGGCTTGCGTGTCATATTTGATTTTTGGCGCAGAAAAAGAATTGTTGGCTTGTTCAACGCGCGCATGGCCTATGAGTTCAATCAAATGGCGATCAGGGTAGTAATGGATTGTGTCTGCATAGGCATGCATCGCTGGTTTATCTGCTGCAGGAGTGGTCCAATAATGAGCTTGTGCGTTTTGGTTGCCTTCGATAATGGCTACAATCAATTGATTTTTGTCATTGCCTGTTGTCACGGCTTTGTGTGCGCGAAGATGGGTGGAGCCTTGGTCTAACTGCACATCGTGCAGATAAATGCCTTGGTGGGTTTGCTGATTAATATCAGCTGAGCCTGCCCGAAGTTCTATGATTTGATTGCGATCGTCAGGTAGCGCAAAGCTTGAGGTTGAACAGAGAAATAGGGTGGACAAAGCAACGCGTGCCCAGCAATCGATTGTTGGGCCAAGGCCCAACCTACGTAAGAGGTGTGGACGCCCCCAACAATCAGCGCACAAGCGCGAATTACCCCTGATTCGGTGCATAAGTCCCTCGTGCATTGCTTAATAACTGAACGCGATTTTCTGCAAGCCAAGCGTTCATTCCTGTTGAGCGTACACTGTTTTTTGCTTGCAGAATAAGAATGTTTTTATCGGTTGTGGCTAGCTGACTTTTAGGAAAATAAGTCAGTTCTTCGGTGCTCAATGTTGTTTCTTCACGGTGTTCGTCTTTTTTTTGATGAATCGTGACGTCCTGTTTAAACGTGATTTGTTGACCGCCGTTGAGAGCAATGGCTGTTCTGGCATTGATTTCCCATGAAGGCTGATTGGGTTGAGAAATGATAATATTAGGTGTCTCAAGTTGATGTGTATTCTCTAACGGGACATGGCGCATGAGCGGCGTTTGTAAATAATGACTGAGCTGACCTTTGGCATCAAATTGTTGGATCGTAAGCTGACTGATGATTGTGTCAGGTGTGGTAGACAATGTTTCATCATCTAATTTAATCACAGGAGTCGAGCTAGCAAAATACCAACCCGATCCAGCCAAGGCGAGAATGGCTAAAAATAGCCATACGGCTTGTTTGGCGGCGTTCATACTGCTAAAAACGTTTTAAGGGCGCTATCGGTCTTGTTTTGCGCATTTAAAATTAAATCGCACACTTCACGCACAGCTCCACGGCCGCCATGAAGTTCGGTACTCCAAACAGCAATGTCTTTCACCGCGCGCACCGCATTGGATACTGCAACACCTAAACCCACTTGTTTCATTATCGGTAAATCAGGCAGATCATCACCTACATATGCAAACGCCTCATTGTTGAGCTTCAACCTGGTTTTAAGTTCATCAAAGGCTGCTTGCTTATTGATTTGGCCTTTAAAATAATGACGAATATCCAGCTGCTTCATGCGATGATCAATGACTGCATTTTGCGAACCGGTAATCACGGCAACCTCAATGCCTGCTGCCATGAGCAACTTTAAACCAAGGCCATCTTGGATATTAAACGCTTTTTGCTCATTGGCATGATTATCAATGTAAATCAAACCGTCTGTTAAAACACCATCAATATCACAGATCAAACATTGAATTTTCTTTGCTTTTTCCAGTACTTGATTCATGTTAATAAACTCCTGCACGTAATAAGTCATGTAAGTGAACTACACCAGAAGGACGATTGTTATCATCGACAATGACCAGTGAAGTAATGCTGTGTTTTTGCATGATGGCTAATGCCTCAGCAGCTAATAAATCTTGTGTAATGGTCCGGCAATTTGACGTCATGACTTGATTTAAGGGGGTGGTACCAATATCACAATCTTGCGTTAATGTACGACGTACATCGCCATCTGTATAGATTCCAACTAATTGGCCTTCGGAGTTGACTACACACGTCATGCCTAATTTTTTCGCGGTGACTTCGAGCAAGGCCTCACGAATGGTTGCTTGTTCATTAACCAAAGGCAATTCATCGTCAACGTGAGCTACATCATGAACGTGCAATAAAAGACGCTTGCCCAATACTCCACCGGGATGAGATAACGCAAAATCTTGTGCACTAAAGCCACGGGCTTGCAATAAAGCGATGGCTAGTGCATCGCCCATCACCAAAGAAACTGTCGTGCTAGTGGTAGGTGCCAGACCCAGCGGGCAGGCCTCTTGGCGAATACTGACATCCAGATTAACATCGGCAGTTTTTGCTAACATCGACTCAGGATTGCCAGTTAGTGTGATGAGTGGCACATCAAGACGCTTTAACAACGGTAATAAGATCACTAACTCATGTGTGGAGCCTGAGTTGGAAATGGCTATTACAGTGTCTTGCCGAGTAATCATGCCCAGATCACCATGACTGGCTTCACCTGGATGCATGAAAAAAGCAGGGCTGCCGGTACTCGATAAGGTAGCCGCAATTTTTTTGCCAATATGCCCTGATTTACCCATGCCAGTAACGACTATACGTCCGGTACAGGCCAACAATAGGTTGCACGCTTTTTCAAAGCGATGGTCAATACGATGGGTTAATTCAAATACGGCTTGTGCTTCAGTTTCAATGACCGCAAGGCCGAGTTGGCAAAAATTCATGCGTTTATATGTGCTCAATAAGAAGAATAGGGTTATATTAACATAATAGAAAATAAAATAGACTTAAAATTGGCAATATTTGGTATCACGTATATAATCAATCTGATAGGTGTTCAGGTAGAACTTCAGTATAAACGCAGGGATTGACGTGCATGCATGATAATTTGGTGGAAATAACCAATCTTAAGTTTTCTCACGGAGAACGCCTGATATTCAACGGTGTTGATATCGTGGTTCGACGTGGAAAAATAACCGCGATCATGGGGCCTAGTGGTAGTGGTAAAACCACACTGCTGCGTTTGATTGGCGCCTTAGTGAGCCCTGATTCTGGGCAAATCAATATTGATGGATGTAATGTCCATAAACTCCCTCGTAAAGCATTGTATGCCTTGCGACGTAAAATGGGTTTATTATTTCAAAACAGCGCGCTTTTCACCCATCTTTCCGTGTTTGAGAATGTTGCGTTTCCCCTACGTGAGCACACGCATTTAAATGCTGCTATGCTGCGTGATGTCGTCTTGATGAAATTAGAAGCCGTCGGACTGCGTGGTGCGGCTCATCTTATGCCTGCTGAATTATCCGGAGGCATGGCTAGACGTGTGGCTTTAGCCCGCACGATAGCACTTGATCCCGAATTAATGATGTATGACGAACCGTTTACAGGTCAAGACCCAATCTCTATGGGGGTTTTGGTGCGGCTAATCAAACGCCTGAATCAGTTATTGCACACCACAACCATTATTGTTTCACATGATGTTGAAGAAACCTGCTCTATTGCGGATTACATTTATTTAATTGCAGGAGGGCAGGTGATAGGGGCCGGAACACCTGCTGAATTGCAGCAATCTACTCAGCCAGAAATTAGGCAATTTATGCATGGGGAAGCTGATGGTGTGGTCCCGTTTCATTATCCGGCTCGACACTATACAGAGGAGCTACTCGATGCTTGACGCCATTGCTCGTATTGGTCACCGAGGTATTAATACCATTCAACTCTTAGGCGCCTCAGGTCAGTTTTTAGTGCGCGTATTGCTTCGAAAACCAGATTTTCGCCGTCTTTGGCCTGCTTTGATAGCGCAACTTCATTTTATTGGTGTGTTGTCTTGTTTAATTATTATCGTGTCCGGTTTGTTTATTGGTATGGTGGTTGGTTTGCAAGGGTACAATACACTCGAAAAATTTGGAGCAAGTAGCCAGCTGGGGCAATTGCTGGCATTAAGTATTTGTCGTGAACTTGGACCGGTCATCAGCGCGTTATTATTTGCAGGACGAGCCGGTTCTGCTTTAACCGCTGAAATTGGCTTAATGAAAGCGACTGAGCAGCTAGCTAGCATGGACATGATGGGTGTTGATCCCTTGGGCCGAATTATCTATCCGCGATTTTTGGCAGGTATGATTGCCTTACCCATGCTATCGTTAATTTTTGCTGCAGTGGCTATTTATGGAGGCTATTTTATTGGCGTGCAATGGCTTGGGCTGGATGCGGGAAGCTTTTGGTCAAATATGCAAGCGGCAGTTGATTTTCGATTGGATGTGTTTAGCGGCATCATAAAAAGCGTGGTGTTTGCATTCGTTATCATTTGGATAGCTGTATTCCAAGGGTTTGCTTGTGTTCCGACGGCAGAAGGCATTAGTCAGGCAACGACGCGTACGGTGGTGTACTCTTCGTTGGCAGTACTGGGATTTGATTTCTTATTGACGGCGATGATGATTGGAGGGTGGTAAATGAATAAGCAGCGTTATCGACATATCGATATGGGCGTTGGGCTTTTTATGTTGCTCGGCATCGTGGCCTTGGCGGTCATGGTCATGAAGGTTAGTGGCCTTTCCGATTATGCGTCCTCAAAAGGATACATCGTCAATGCCGATTTCACCGACATTGGTGGCTTGAAAGTCCGAGCCCCCGTGACTGTAGCTGGCGTCAGAATAGGTGAAGTCACGCGAATTGAATTACAACCTGGTCAATTAAATGCGCGGGTCACCATGATGTTGAATCATGACAAGCCGATTCCTTACGAAGATGTTTCAGCTCGAATTTTAACGCAAGGCTTACTGGGTTCCAATTACATTAGCATTGTTCCTGGTTTTGAGGATGACAACAAGGCTCATCCCTATTTGCGTGCAGGCGATACCATTGCTAAAACACAAGAAGCCATTATTCTTGAAAATTTAATCGGTCAATTGCTGTTTAACATTAAAAAATAGGTGAATCATGAAAGGATTTAAAGTCATTATTATTGCCATGGGTTTGGCGTTTACCCAAGCCATGTGGGCGCAGTCATCACCTGTGCCTATGCTTGAGAATACCGCTACGCAAATCATTGATACACTCAAGAAAAATCAGGCCAGCTTAAAAGGAAATCACCAGATTGTTTATCAGGCCATCGAGCGCTATTTGTTACCCAACGTTGATGTCAATGGCATGTCTCGTTCTGTACTGGGTCGTCAAGCTTGGAATAAGGCCTCGGCCAATGAAAAGAAAGAGTTTACCCAAGCGTTCACTCGATTGGTCATTCGTACTTACGCCAGTCCACTGGCGGAATATTCAGGTGAAACAGTGAAATTTATGCCATTAGCCGATACAGCTGATAGCCGATTCACCCGAGTGAACAGTGTGATTTCCCGTTCAAACGGTCAACGCATTCCGCTGAGCTATAATTTGGTTGCTAAAAATGGTCAATGGAAGATCTATGATTTGAGTGTTGAAGGGGTCAGTTTACTGCAAAGCTTTCGCTCTCAATTTGGTCAGGTATTGCAAAATTCGTCAATGCATGATTTGATCGCACAAATGAACCAGAACAAAAAGGCGGCTTAATGGAGAATGAAGCCCAATTTGAGCCTTCTATTCATTTAACATTTGATACTGTGGAGTCGGATAGAAAGCGTTTGCTAAAATACATGCAGTCGCCTGACATCACTCATTTTCGATTGGATTTGAGTCAAGTGAAACAATGTGACAGCGCAGGTCTTGCGCTACTCATCGAAGCGAAACGAGTAGGCAAGCAATTGAATAAGTCGTTTGAAATTAAAGGAATGCCGAGCGTGATTCACGACTTGGCAGAATTTTGTGGTGTCGATGTGATTTTGTAATGATTTAATGTAGGTTGGGCCTCGGCCCAACAGGGTTTGAGTGCGTGGCGATGTTTAGCCTAACCCAAACCCACAGAAGAGGCGATTTATGATAAGTAATGAAGAATTGGAACGTGATTTGTTAGCCACAGGGCAAATCGATCATGTTCAGGTTGAAGGGGATGGTTATCATTATCATTTAACCCTTGTGTCCGATGTGTTTGTAGGAAAATCCAGAGTTGCAAGACAGCAGTGGGTTTACGCGTGCCTAAATGATCATATCACTTCAGGCCGTTTGCATGCCATCAATATGAAAACCTGGACAAAAGAAGAATGGGAGAAACAGCGTGGATAAATTAATTATTAATGGTGGGAAACCACTACAAGGTGATGTGATCATCTCTGGTGCAAAAAACGCAGCGCTGCCTATCATGGCCGCCACATTGCTAGCTACCGACAATGTCACGATCTCCAATGTGCCTCATTTAAAAGATGTCACAACTATGATGGAGTTACTCGGTCAACTGGGTGCTAAATTAGTGGTTGATGAGAAAATGAACGTGCAGGTTGACTCGAATCAAGTCAATGACTTGGTTGCACCTTATGAATTGGTTAAAACCATGCGAGCCTCGATTTTGGTACTAGGACCTATGCTTGCTCGTTTTGGTCAAGCTGACGTGTCCTTGCCTGGCGGTTGTGCCATTGGTACACGGCCTGTTGATTTGCATTTAAAGGCACTAAAAGCCATGGGTGCTGATATTACGGTTAAAAATGGTTTTATCAAAGCCCGATGCAAAAATGGTCGTCTACAAGGCAGGACTTTAGTATTTGATACCGTCACGGTTACGGGTACGGAAAACATCATGATGGCAGCAGCGTTGGCTGAGGGAAAAACCATCATTAAAAATGCAGCACGGGAACCCGAAGTACTCGACTTAGCGCACTTCCTTATTAAAATGGGCGCACGCATTACGGGAGCTGGGACCCACACTATTGAAATTGAAGGTGTTGAGTCACTAGGTGGCGGTTCTTATTCTGTGATGCCCGATAGAATTGAAGCAGGGACTTATCTTGCTGCTGGTGCGTTGACGCGAGGGCAAGTGACTGTGCGCCGTGTTAAGCCAGATAATTTGTTATCTATGTTGTGTAAATTTGAGGAAGCAGGTGCCGCCATCACTCTTGGGGAAGACTGGGTCTCTCTTGACATGCACGGGCTAAGACCTCAAGCGGTGAATATTTCAACCGCACCTTATCCAGCTTTTCCAACTGATATGCAAGCGCAATTCATGGCATTAAATGCTGTCGCTGAAGGGTCATCCTCCGTCATTGAAAATATTTTTGAAAACCGTTTTATGCATGTGCAAGAAATGCAGAGAATGGGCGCAAAAATTCATCTAAATGGCAATACAGCGATGGTGACCGGTGTTGAGAAGTTAACCGGTGCTCCCGTGATGGCAACCGACTTACGCGCTTCAGCGGGTCTAATTCTGGCAGGATTGGCCGCAGAAGGGGAAACCATCGTGGAACGCATTTATCACGTCGATCGTGGTTATGAGCGTATTGAGGAAAAATTATCCATGTTGGGCGCAGACATCAAGCGTTGCTAATCGCATGACGACACGAGATGCATTGGCTGTATACCTCAATGAGTACCTTGAGTGTGACCGCTTTGATGATTACGCCCCAAACGGCCTTCAAATAGAAGGCCGTTTGGATTTGAAGCGAATTTGTACTGCGGTAACGGCCTCACAAGACGTCATTGCTGAGGCAATCAGTCAAAATGCTGATGCTTTGCTAGTGCATCATGGATATTTTTGGCGTGGTGAAAAAGCGGTTATCACCGGTATGAAGCGTCAACGGATTGCTCAGTTGCTAAACCATGATTTAAACCTGTTTGCATACCATTTGCCTCTGGATTGCCACCTCGAGTTGGGTAACAATGCTCGTTTGGGACAATTGTTTGAATTTGATGATATTAAAGCCCATCGTGTAGGCAAAACCCCAAATCTTCTTTGGACAGGTACATTAAGAACGCCTTCACTGCCCAGCGAGCTGTCCATACAACTAGGCAAAAAATTACAACGAGAACCATTGTGTATTCCTGTGTCAAATCATCCCATCAAACGCATAGCATGGTGCAGTGGTGGTGCTCAGGATTATATTGCAGAGGCCCAACAATTGGGTGTGGATGCTTATTTGAGTGGCGAAGTGTCAGAGCGAACCTACTATGAAGCACGTGAGCTGGGTATTCACTATTTTGCTTGCGGTCATCACGCAACGGAACGATACGGGATACAAGCATTAGGCGAGCATCTTGCCGCCAAGTTTGGTTTATACCATCGATTTATTGATAGTTGCAATCCTGTATAGCTCAAGGGGTTTTGAAAACCGCCTGCCATTAAGCGCGAGCCAATTTTGATTGTAGGTTGGGCCTTGGCCCAACAGGGTGTGGTACGAATTACGAACTTGATGGGCCAAGGCCCAATGGCGCTTCCAAGAGGCGCCTATTTTTTTAACAATTCATAAGCAACAACTTTTCTTGTTCACTTTTTCTACTT
>CANJSM010000076.1 GCA_947477015.1 Legionellaceae bacterium | reverse complement strand
TAACTGTATTTCGACAAGGATTTTTTCTGCAACTGTGGATTTTAATACGTTATTGTTGGGCCAAGGCCCAACCTACGGCAGGTTGATCAAATTTTAATGCGACAGCCGTGGTCAATACCATGACAGGCCTTTGTTAATTCTGGAATCTCTGCTAGAATTCTCACTATATTTTAACCTGATTTCTAGGTCCATTATGAGTTATACAATTGCACGCACTAACATGATTAAACAGCAGTTACGCACTGGCAATGTACTTGATGAGAGAGTTTTGTCGCTCTATTCTGATATTCACCGAGATGCATTTGTGCCATCAAGCATGCAATCATTCGCATACTCTGACATGCAAATACCTCTGCAACATAATCAATGCATGATGACACCACTTGAAGAGGCACTTTTACTGGAGTCTCTTGCATTGCAAGGCCATGAGGTTGTGTTGGAAGTGGGCACCGGCACAGGGTTTTTAACAGCACTGCTAAGCCGATTATGTAAGAAAGTGATTAGCGTCGATTACTATCCTGAATTTACCTCGAAGGCACGTCAAAAGCTTATTGAACACAACTGTAGCAATGTTCAATGCATCACAGGAGATGCTTCTAATGGCTGGCTTGATAGTGCTCCTTATGATGTAATCGTGTTCACAGGAGGTATGATTTCTCTCAGTGAAATGCAGCGCTTACAGCTTATGCCTGGTGGAAAAATATTTGCCATTGCGGGTAAGTCACCAACCATGTTAGGTCAGTTGCATTGCCTTGATCATCACGGTCACTGGGATACTCAAATTATTTTTGAAACATCACTCCCCGCACTGATTAGTAACCGCAAACAACCTGATTTCGATTTTCAGGACAAAACCACATGCTAAAAACGACTGTTGTGAGATTATGTTGGCTTGTTGCAACCTCGATCTCACCGATGCTTCATGCCACGGATTTAATGGATGTCTATCGACAATCTCTAGATAATGATCCAACGTTTAAAGCAGCATACAGTACATATATGGCTCAAAGAGAAATGGTGCCGCAAGCATGGGCCACACTGTTACCTCAGTTGACAATTGATGCACTAGCGGGACGCAGTGAACAAGAAGTTCGGACCAATATCTTTGATATACAACAATCCTATGGCACTAATCAGTGGAAAATAAGGGCATCACAAGCTGTGTTTAACTATCAAGCTTGGTCGCAAGTGCAGGAAGCTCAAGCATCGGTAAAAGCGGCCTTAGCTACGTTTAATGATGCAGCGCAAAATTTAATTCTTCGATCTGCGAGCGCATATCTAGATTTATTATATGCCAGAGACACATTGAGTTTTGCTGAAGCAAAGCAACGTGCTAATAAACGTCAATTAGACCAAGCACAACAACGGTTTAATGTAGGACTCGATGCCATTACGTCAGTCTATGAAGCGCAGGCTGCCTACGATCAGTCGGTTGCTCAGGTCATTTCTGCTAAAAACAATTTGGTTAATAGGGGTGAAAGCTTAAGTAAAATTACCAACCATGTTTATGATACTGTAGCCACGCTACGAGACAGCAAAATTCCATTGATTAATCCAGAACCCAATAATGTTGACCAGTGGGTCGCGACAGGGTTAAAGCAAAATTATAATTTTTTTGCAGCAAAATATAATTTGCAAGCAGCACGAGATAACATTAAAGTGCAAACCGCAGGCAACTGGCCTACCTTTGAAATACAAGGTACAACAACGACAACACACAACGATGCGGGTAGTAATACACGCAGACGAACTTCAACTACAAATTTAGCAGATAGTCTCTTCATTGCACCTAAACAAGCGATATCTGGTGTCGCTGTGACCATGAACTTTCCGGTGTTTCAAGGTGGGCTGGTTGCATCTAAAACAAGACAAGCGCAATTTAATTTTCAAACCTCCAGTGAACAACTGGAAAAAGTGTACCGAGATGTGGTGGTCAATACCCGAATTGCTTTTAACACGATTATCGATGGAATCAGTCGAGTTAAAGCAGACCGCAATACCATTGTCTCACAAACCAACTCACTGGAGAGTGTGGAAGCACAATATGGAGTAGGTACTCGCACTATGACCGACGTGGTCAGTGCACAACAAAATTTATTTGATGCACAAAGGCAACTCGCAGCGGATCAGTATGGGTTAATTAATTCTTTGTTAAATTTGAAATATTTAGCGGGAAGCTTGAATGTTGACGATCTTCAAGAAATAAATGCTTGGCTGGCCACAACTCGCGTAGATAGCCTTCTGCCTGCATCCATGCACCGGAGTTAATACCAAATTATGTCATCTGTACCTTCACCAACCGAAAAAAAATTACTTCATTACACGGGCAAAGCGATTGCTGACTTTAACATGATACAACGCGGTGATCGTGTTATGGTTTGTCTATCTGGCGGTAAAGACTCGTTTACGTTGTTAACGTTATTACATACATTGCGTCGGCGTTCAAATAATAAATTCGACATCTTTGCGTTTACACTGGATCAAGCACAACCAGGCTGGGATGATAGCAAGCTACGCAACTGGCTAGAAGAACGTAATATCAGCTATGAAATTCTTACACGAGATACCTACAGCATCGTGAAAGAAAAAATTCCTGAAGGTAAGACCTATTGCTCGTTATGCTCACGATTACGACGAGGCATTATCTATCGATACGCAGAAGAGCATGGGTATACTAAAATAGCATTGGGACATCATCGAGATGACTTAATTCGTACATTAATGATGTCTATTTTATACAATGGAGACGTTCGCTCCATGCCGCCGAAACTATTGAGTGACAATAAAAAACATATTGTTATTCGCCCCATGTGTTACGTTCAAGAGTCAGATATTATTACGTATGCAAAAGCTCAAGAGTTCCCTATTATCCCATGCACTTTATGTGGTTCACAGGACAATCTTGCACGCAAGCGCATAGGGAAATTAATCGAACAGCTTGCTGAAGAAAACCCCAAGATACCCAGCAATATATTACATGCTTTGCAAGCCATTAAACCTAGCCAATTAATGGATCAAGATCTGTGGAATTTCAGGCAACTGGAAAGCGGTCTTGAAAACAGCAGTTACACATCCGATGAAACAGTTTTTTCAAATGAGGACTTCTTAACCCATGACTGAAACACTCCGAACACATTATCGAAAGTTGCGTGTTTATAATAAACGCAGCATAAAGTTCGATTTTATTGCGGCCATCGTTGTTTTTTTAGTTGCAATTCCTTTGTGTTTAGGTGTGGCGCTCGCCTCTGGTACGCCGCTGATATCAGGAGTGATCAGCGGGATTATAGGTGGGATAGTTGTAGGAAGTTTAAGTGGGTCACATGTTAGTGTGAGTGGCCCGGCAGCGGGCATGGCTGCAGTCGTTATTGCAGGCATTGCTCAATTGGGTGATTTTAATGTTTTTCTGCTCGCCTTGCTCTTGGCCGGTGTGGTGCAAATGCTTATGGGTATATTTCGAGCAGGATTCATTGCCGAATATGTGCCTTCTAATGTCGTGCAAGGGTTGTTGTGCGCGATTGGGATTTTGTTGATAGTTAAGCAGCTGCCGCTAGCATTTACCCACGCGACCAATCTTGCTGAATTGAAAATGCATCTGCTCGACATGACAGAAGGCATTGTGCTGAATGATTTATCGTTCCATATTAATACGGGTGCAATGTTAATTTCGTTGATATCCATTGCTATTCTAATCTATTTTGATAGATCAGAAATCAAATGGGTGAAAGCAAGCCCAGGACCTATTGCAGTTGTCATTGTAGGAATTATCCTTAACGAGTCGTTCATTTTAAGTCACTCTTGGCTTGCTCAAACCACACCACAATTAGTTAATATTCCTCGGCATACAGATTTGGCTGATTTTTATGCAAGCATTCATTCACCAGCTTGGTCTGCATGGACAAATCCTAAAGTATACCTATACGCGGTAGTGTTAGCAGTTATGGCTTCCTTAGAAACCTTGCTTAATCTCAAGGCCTGCGAAAAACTGGATAGAACAAGGCGATCTTGCTCAAAAGATAAAGAATTGTTTGCGCAAGGAGTAGGCAATTTTTTGGCAGGCCTTATTGGTGGTCTTCCTATAACATCAGTCATAGCCAGAACGTCTGTTAACATTGAAACCGGTGCAAAAACAAAGATGGCTGCAATTTTGCACGGTGTATTTATTCTTGCTGCTATTGTTTTGATACCGAAAACATTGAATAAAATCCCGTTGTCTTCTCTGGCGATCATTTTAATTTATACCGGGTATAAACTCACTAAACCTGATATTTACATCACTATTTATCGGCAAGGTATGGAGCGGTTTATTCCCTTTATTGTGACGATAGTGAGCATTGTGGCTCTCAATTTGCTTGTGGGTATCCTAATTGGCCTTGTAGTTAGTTTGTTCTATATTTTAAAGTCCAATAGTCAGGCACGTTTAGATATCATTAAGGAAATTTACCCAAATGGTGTTACTAGCCGCCTAGTGTTGCCACAACAAACTACCTTTCTTAATAAAGCTTCTCTGGTTGCAGAACTAGATTCGATTCCCAAAAAATCACAATTAATCATTGATGCTCGGTATTCTGATTATATTGATAAAGAAATTATTGAGTTCATTCGCGATTTTCAGCGATACCAAGCTCCATACCGTCAAATATCACTTAATCTGATAGGATTTAAGGACCGATACAGCATTCATAACTACATAGATTTTATCAATGTAACCACGTACGATGTTCAATCTATTTTAGAGCCTTATCAGGTTTTAAATATTTTACGAGAAGGTAATCAAAGATTTCTTAAAGATCAATGCATCCACCGCAGTTTAAACATTGATATCAAGCACACGGCAAAAACACAACACCCAATAGCTGTAGTACTGGGTTGCATTGACTCCAGAGTTCCCGTTGAAACCATTTTTGACATGAGTTTTGGTGATATTTTTTGTATCCGTATTGCTGGAAATGTTGTAAATGATGATGTCTTGGCAAGTGTGGAGTACGCATGTCATGTGATCGGAGTCAAATTGCTTGTAGTGCTTGGGCATACTCGATGTGGTGCTATCATGGCTGCTTGTGATGATGTTGAGCAAGGCCATATTACTCAGTTACTTGCAAAAATAAAACCTGCAATAGCAGCTGAAACAGAAACAGTGGCCAATAGAAACGGCGCAAATGAGGGTTTTGTACATAATGTTACTCGACTCAATGTAGGCAATACACTGCAACATATTTACCATGAAAGCAGCATCTTGCGTTTGATGACGAATCAAGAAGACCTTGGTATGGTGGGCGCGATATACGACGTGAATACCGGCGAAGTGCATTTCAAAGATTTCTCTCAGACCATCAACCTCATTAGTACTGGAGACGAGAGCGATTTAACTGAAAAATTAAGCAAAGTCATCGAAGCTGCAAAGCCACATTCCAAACATCAGGAGAAAAAATGCGATCATCACAATGGTTGTTAACAACACTTAAAGAAACCCCCAACGATGCAGAAATACCATCACACCAATTAATGCTTCGGGCCGGGATGATCCGTAAACTGGGGTCTGGTCTTTATACATGGTTACCCTTGGGATTAAAAGTATTACGGAAAGTGGAGCAAATTGTTCGTGAAGAAATGAATCGTTCTCATGCGATGGAAGTCTTGATGCCTGCAGTTCAGCCTGCAGAATTATGGCATGAAACAGGGCGCTGGGAGACCTTTGGTGGACAACTTCTAACGATGTTAGATAGTAACGGCAGAAACTACTGTTTTGGACCGACGCATGAAGAGGTTATTACCGATTTGATGCGTCAAGAGTTGCAATCTTATAAACAATTGCCTGTTAACTTATATCAAATTCAAACCAAATTTAGAGATGAAATTAGGCCACGTTTTGGTTTAATGCGTGCACGCGAGTTTATTATGAAGGACGCATATTCATTTCATCTTAATCAGAGCTGTTTACAGCAAACCTATGATGTGATGTATCAAACGTATAGCCGTATTTTTGATAGACTGGGCTTGAAATATCGCGCTGTAGAAGCGGACACGGGAGCAATTGGTGGTTCTATTTCGCACGAATTTCAAGTATTGGCTGAAGCGGGTGAAGACTTGATTTTTTATAGTGATGGCAGTGATTACGCTGCAAACATTGAGCAAGCGACCAGTTTGATACCTGAACAAGCACTTACATTACCTAAAGAATTAATGCAAAAAATAGCAACGCCTGATCAAAAAACCATTGCAGACATTAGTGGTTTCCTGAATGTTCCGGTTGAAAAAACAGTTAAAACACTGATTGTCGAAGGTAAATCACACCCACTCGTCGCGTTGGTGTTGCGTGGTGATGATGAGCTCAATGAAATTAAAGCTGCAAAACATCCTCTGATTAAATCTCCATTGCGATTTGTGGATGAAGGGGTTGTTATTAAAGCTATAAACGTACCCTTTGGATCAATTGGCCCCGTTAATTTAGATATCCCGGTCATTGTTGATCATCAAGCTCGGGCAATGGAGTCCTTTGTATGCGGAGCAAACGAGACAGACCAACATTTTATTCATGCAGCTTGGCAACGTGATGTTCTGTGCAGTGATGTATATGATTTACGCAATGTTAAGGAAGGGGATACCAGTCCTGATGGTAGGGGAACACTGCACTCATGTCGTGGCATTGAAGTAGGGCATATCTTTCAGTTAGGTGACAAATACGCTAAAGCCATGAATGCTGCAGTAATTAATGAAGAAGGGCAGCTTCAAACCATGATCATGGGAACATACGGTCTAGGAATAAGCCGCGTTGTAGCCGCAGCGATTGAACAGCATCATGATGAAAAAGGTATTGTATGGCCGCAAGCAATAGCGCCTTTTCAATTAGTAATTATTCCAATCAATGCACATCGTTGTGAAACCGTAAAAAATACAGCAGAATCATTGTACGATAGTTTAACTGCTCAAGGCATCGATGTGTTGTTGGATGATCGTAATGAGCGACCAGGTGTATTATTTGCAGATAGTGAACTAATAGGGATCCCTCATCGGCTGGTGATTGGTGAACGTAATTTGGCTGAAGGCTTGGTTGAATACAAGGCGCGAACTGATTCAGAAGCTAGACTGATTCCTCTATCTGATTTGTCCAAATTTATTACTGAGGTGATTAAGTGAAAAAAACATTACTTATAATATTGGCATCTTTTGTTTTACATGCAGCTTCTGCGGACGAAGTGCTTAGTCATGAAGAAGATAAAGCTAGGCCAGATGCTCCAGCAGCAGCTCCAGCAACTGCTCCACAGCAGCCAGCATTGCCTACACAGGCAACCGATAATGCGAAAATCAATGTAACTGGTATCATTTTTGAAGTTCATTGCAAAGCACAAGTAGTGAGTGTAACGGCTAGCAACGGACAATCTTATTTGGTTCATTTTGTTAGTATTAGTGGTATGCCGAAAAATAAAATGTCATTACAAGACACTTGCAATAAATTCTTAAGAAACGGGCTTAGTGTGACGTTTAGTGGACATAACAATAGTCACGGCGATATCACCGATGCGGTACTTCGTATTCAATAAGACGCTAAAAAAAACCCGGCATCAGCCGGGTTTTTTAAAAAAATCATCTTCATTCGCGACCTGAAAACGCGCCTAGCAAATTCAGCAGACTAACAAACAAGTTGTAAATGGATACATATAGAGAAACAGTGGCAGAGATGTAGTTGGTTTCACCGCCGTGAATGATTTCGCTGGTTTGAAACAGGATCAAGCCTGAAGAAATCAAGACGAAAGCTGCGGAAATTGCCAATTGTAACGCGGGAATTTGAAAAAACACCCCAGCTATCATGGCAAGAAAAGCAACCATCACGCCCACGAACAAAAAACCACCCAAGTAGCTAAAATCTTTACGAGAGGTCAGGGCATAACCCGACAACCCAAAAAATATCATGCCTGTGCCGCCTAACGCTGTAGCGATTAGCTGGGGACCATTACTGTAATGAGAAATATAAGCATTAAGAATAGGGCCTAGCGCAAATCCCATGAAACCTGTGAATGCGAACACAGCTAAAATGCCCATGGCACTGTTTCGAAGCGCGTTTGTCAGAAACATTAATCCATAGGCTCCAACGATAAAAATCAATGGATTAATCGATCGTACAGACATCGCAAACGATGTATACGCGGTAAAAGCACTGAAAATAAAGGTCATACCTAGGAGCAAATAAGTGTTACGTAGCACTTTATTTGTAGCCAAAGCTGACTCTGCTCTCCTATTTAAAACTGATACGTTATTTTGGTTCATCAATAACTCCAATGTGTAAATATATATTTATTATAGCATAGATGGGGATCATCCATTGACTTTTCAAGTCTATCCTTATGCGTTGTGACTGACAAGTGGGATTGCTCTAGTGTACTATGTATATTTTAAATGTAAGGTATTCCTATGACATTAGCATTAACAATAGCAAAAGATTTGTTGTTGAAACCGGCGTCACTTGATGAATCGAGAATTGATAAATTAATTCAATCGATGCTGAATAACCGTGTTGATGCAGCTGATCTTTATTTTCAAAGTTGTAGTTCTGAGTCATGGTATTTAGAGGACTCGGAAGTAAAAAGTGGTAGCTACTCGATTGATCGCGGCGTTGGCGTTCGCGCAGTCAGTGGTGAAAAAACCGGATATGCTTATTGTGATGATATTTTATTGCCCGCGATGGAGCGCGCGGCTGAAGCTGCCCGCTCCATTGCCTTTACTGGCAATCAATCCACGCAATCTGTCAAAATTGCTCAAGCACCCACTGTGTATTATCCTGGTTTAAATCCTATAGAAGGAATGACTAAACAGGATAAAATTGCTTTGCTCGAATCCATTGATAAAGAGGCTAGGCGTCAAGACCCTCGAGTCATACAGGTTAATGCGTCATTAAGTGGTTGTTATGAGGTCGTCATGGTAGCCGACATGCATGGTCAGATGATTGCTGACGTTCGGCCTATGGTCAGTGTGCATGTCAGTGTTATTGTTGAAGATAAAGGACGTCGTGAGTCAGGCCGGTCAGGAGGCGGCGCACGTTTAGGCTATGGTTTCTTTTTGGAACACGATCGTGCACTGAATTATGCGCGCGCAGCAGTAAGAGAAGCGTTGGTTAATCTTGATGCTGAAGATGCTCCAGCAGGAATGATGCCTGTGGTGCTTGGTCCAGGCTGGCCAGGTGTTCTTTTGCATGAGGCCGTAGGTCATGGTTTAGAAGGGGACTTTAATCGAAAAGGGTTGTCTGCTTTTTCAGGTCGTTTAGGCCAACAAGTAGCATCTAAAGGGGTTACAGTCGTTGATAATGGCACGTTAACCGATCGACGGGGGTCATTAACAATTGATGACGAAGGCACACCCACTCAATGCACGACGTTGATTGAAGACGGTATCTTAGTCAATTACATGCAAGATAAATTAAACGCCAGATTGATGGGCATGCAACCCACAGGTAACTGCCGTCGTGAATCGTATGCTCATGTACCTATGCCTCGAATGACCAATACTTATATGCTGGCAGGCCAGCATCACCCTGAAGACATTATCCGTTCTGTTGAGAGAGGTCTTTATGCCGTTAACTTTAGTGGCGGCCAGGTTGATATCACCTCAGGACAATTTGTATTTTCTGCCAGCGAAGCTTATTTAATTGAGAACGGCAAAGTCACGCGCCCAGTGAAAGGTGCGACACTCATTGGCAATGGCCCTGAAGTCATGAAAAAAATTAGCATGATAGGAAACGATTTAGCGCTTGATGCTGGGATTGGAGTCTGCGGTAAGGATGGTCAGTCAATTCCTGTTGGCGTTGGGCAACCCACACTTAAAATTGATTCGTTAACCGTCGGTGGAACTAAGTAATAAAAAGCCAAAGAAATCGCGCATTATTTTTGCAAATAATGCGCGACGTATTCACTTATTGAGCTGCAGGAGCTTGCATTTCTGCTGGAGCAGCTGCTTTTTCGTCCATTTTTTTCATGGCTTTGTGATGCATTTTTTTGTGCGCTTTGTGATGGGCTTTTTTATGTGCTTTGTGATGAGCTTTTTTAGCCGCTTTATGATGAGTGGTAACCGCTTTTTCTGTCGCCTTAACATCTTTTCCTGCGCCAACAAAAGCACCAGTGACAGTTTGTCCAACGCCAGCAGCAGTGTGTTCAATACCTGTTGCAGTATCTTTAACAGTGTTACAAGCTGTTAACAATGAAGCACTGACTAGAATAACACCCAGTCCCATAATCGTTTTTTGCATAGTTCCTTTCATTACCTTCTCCTAGATATATTTAATAAAGCCGCGCTTTAAATACTGTAACTATTTACTGTCGTTGTCAAGAATATTGTTGGCACCCACGGCTGTCGCATTAAAATTTGATCAACCTGCCGTAGGTTGGGCCTTGGCCCAACAATAGGTTTGGTTCAGGATTTTACTTTGGGCTTGTTGCCAATTTGCCACCCCGGAACAATTACACCAATAGTATAAGCTATTGGACTTATCATGTATTTACCCTCACGACTCTCGCGTTAAAATTCGATCAACCTGCCGTAGGTTGGGCCTTGGCCCAACAATCTAGCTAAATTACCCGACCCACGCATTTCTAGAAAAAAATTGTACCCACTCACTAAGATTTTATTTGTAGTTTTGTGTGGCAGTATCTGTGGGGCTGAAAGTTGGCGAAATTTGTATTGCTTGGTGAATCAAAAATTGAGCTTTTACACGAATATTACCCTTTTTCCAATGGTATTGCGTGCAAAGATCCCTTTGCACGTGTATTTGCTGTTTTA
>CANJSM010000075.1 GCA_947477015.1 Legionellaceae bacterium | reverse complement strand
TCAATCTACGATATTGCATGTGGTTTGGACTTGTATAAAATCTCCTTGAGCGCACAGGTTAGATCTAATAACTGTATTTTGACAAGGATTTTTTCTGCAACTGTGGATTTTAATACGTTATTGTTGGGCCAAGGCCCAACCTACGGCAGATTGATCAAAATTTAATGCGACAGCCGTGAGGCTACTCGATTCATTCATTGAACAGCCAAATTTAACCAAGCTTTTCTACGCAAAACCAGCACCAACAAAACTATTTCCAGAGAGGTTAAATAAACAGTAGTTAACACATCACTGCAATAGTGATTCGTTAATAGTACTCGCGTTGAAATTAACAATAATCCAGACATGACAAAAGCATAACAATATCGTGGAAAAAGAATCACCAAACCTAAAACAAGGCCTGTGATGGCTGAAGTATGGCCAGAAGGGAAAGACCAATATTGTGAATTTAGATGAAAACCATAAAACCCATACAATTGCTTGTCAAAAAATAGTTCGGGGCGAGCGCGCCCTAGATTAACTTTTAAGAGGCCACAGATGAAATAAGGCACTAGGACACATAACCATAAAAACCAACAACGTACTTCATGTTTTTTAATTGGACGGACATAGCGAAAATACAAGGCTAATAAAAACAGTCCAGCCACATAAAGCTCGCCCGTGCCTAATTGAGTCAGCCAATGAATAAATGGTAATTTTAGTCTTAAATTCATCTGATGAAAATAAAGCGCAATCGACTGATCAAAGTATAAAAAGGACATCGTGACAAAACACAAATAAGGGATGGCAACCCAAGGTCGCAACATGTTTTTTTCTATACGCTCGAAGGGTGTCATGTGGGGCTTTCTCCTGAATAAAGTGCGAGTGCGAGCGTGAGCGAAGACATAATTAACGTATAGTTATGTGGCTTTGTTCAACCTCGAAGAATATAATACTGAACATATCATACTGTTTAACAAAGTAAATACTTATGCACTCGATTCTGCAGCATTCTAAGTCTAATACCTCTCTTAAACACAAACGAGGAAGAACTAAGGGATCGACTATGCCCATTAAAATCCTCGCTGATGCAAGCTTACCAGAGCTTGAGAACCTTTTTTCAATACCATTTGCATTGACTCGATATCAAACCAATCAAGATGTTGCCGATTTACTCCCCTCTCATAACGTGTTGTTGTGCCGTTCAACCTTGATTGTAAACGCCCGTTTATTATCCAATAGCTATGTTGATTGTGTTGCCACAGCTAGCAGCGGGACAGATCATATTGATGCTGATTATCTATACCAACAGAATATCCAACTATTTGATGCAAAAGGCTCTAATGCCCGATCGGTTGCTGACTATGTTGTGTCCGTTCTTGCCGTTCACGAGCCGATCGGTAAACTAGCCGGGGTCATTGGGATTGGGGAAGTGGGATCTCGCGTAGTAGAACGTTTACAAGCTGCCGGGTTTAAAGTAATTTGCTATGATCCGCTCAAAAAGGACCGCAATACACATCATTATTATGGAACGCTAAACGAATTGACTTCATGCGATCTAATATGCGTCCACGCGAATCTTCATGAATCATCCCCCTTTCCAAGCAAACATTTAATTAACGAAGCATTTTTGTGTCAATTAAAATCAGGCGTAACTATCATTAATGCATCTCGTGGTGGTATTGTAGATGAGGAAGCTTTATTACAAACCACAAAAAAAATCACGTATTGCACCGATGTTTACTGTAACGAGCCCACCATTGATCCTCGTATAATACATTTTGCCAAAGTGTGCACGCCTCATATTGCCGGTCACAGCATTGAGGCTAAACAAGCAGCAATGGTACAAATCAGCCAGCAGTTACACCACTATTATGACTTGCCAATGAACTCAGCGATTGACAATTTATCTTTACAAGTCACGGGATGTCAAGATATCAATGCTCAACAGCAACTAGTTACATGGCAAGACCATGTCATGCAAATATATAATCCATTGATAGAGACACAAGCACTTAAATCCGCCATCGACAAACGGGGTGCTTTTCTAGCACAACGCAAGCTGCATCAAGAGCGACATGATTTTAATTGTTATGAGATGAAGGATATAAACCCATTGTTGTTTGGGCGTTAAGAATCATGCAACGCAATCGTCTGGTCGCGAAACCCAACTAGAAGAGGTACAAACAATAAACCTAAAAACAACGTTACTTCAAATAAGCCGGCCCAACCAAACCATGACTGAAGCATGACACCCAATGGACCAGATACAATACGCGGTAATGTTGAAAAAGCCACAAGAATTGAAAACTGTGTTGCTGTGAAGCGGCGATCCACCCATCTCATGAATAAGGCAACTAAAGCAGTAGATCCCATGCCAGCAACAAAATTATCACTCACCACGGCTAGAACAAATACAGTAATATTTTGACCATACAAAGCTAACGCAATAAATAGTCCATTGGTAATCGCTTGCAATAAACCAAACACCATTAATGAACGATACAACGACCAACGCATCAATAAAAAACCTGCGGTTAATCCGCCTAATAAAATCGAACCCAACCCCATAATCTTGTTAACATAAGCAATGGTATCCAGAGAAAAGCCCAGCTCTTGAATTAAAAAAGGCATCATAATGCCGCTAGTTGTTGTCGTAAACGCTTCTCCGAGTTTATAAAAAAATACAAATAACAATAAAATGGTGACTTTTTTTCTTGACCAAAGTTCTTTTATCGGTTCAATAAACGATGCTGAAAAACTAAGTTGATCGGTGACTTTTTGGGAGGGCTCTGGACTAAACATCACAGCCAGCATTCCCGGTATCATTAAAAAACCCATGATTCGATATACGATAGGCCAACCAGCATGTTGGGCAAGAAT
The DNA here is from genome assembly GCA_947477015.1 of Legionellaceae bacterium. Classification (GTDB taxonomy): domain Bacteria; phylum Pseudomonadota; class Gammaproteobacteria; order Legionellales; family Legionellaceae; genus DDPF01. The sequence goes on along the minus strand of CANJSM010000075.1, from coordinate 7,934 downwards.
CAGTGCAAATCCACCGGCTAACAATAAAGCCAATCGATAGCCCAAAACTGCCAAAGAAGCGCCTAATCCATGTTCTTTTACTGGCAGGTATTCAATACGGTGTGCATCAATCGCAATGTCTTGTGTCGCAGAAAAACAGGCCATCATGAATGCAATCCCGGTTAGCAACATAGGCGACGTATTAGGAGAACACCACGCCATGGCATTAAACCCTAGTAACAGCAATACTTGCATGATGCCAATCCAGCTCCGCCGTTTTCCCATAGAAAGCAGTGAATAGCGATCAAGCAATGGCCCCCATGCCATTCGAAATGCATACGGAAGTCCTACAAGACTTAACAGGCCTGTAGCAAGAATTGACATGCCAGAATCTGCAAACCAAGCTTGCAGTGTACTACTGATGAGCGCAAAAGGAAGACCTGAAGAAAAACCAAGGATAAATACAATAAGCAGGCGTTTGTTCATTCAAAACCCGGTGTAAGGGAATCAATAGTTGAGCGAATAGTTTTGGATCTTCCGGAATTCTCGTGGTTTTGTAGACCGTTCTGGGCCAAGGCCCAGCCTACATCAGAATCGTAGGTTGGGCCTTGGCCCAACAGAAGAACCATAGTTTTTAACTTGGCATCAATCCATTCAGGCTGAAAAGGGCTATACCCCTGTCTCAATGACATTCCACAGCCTGACGAGATTGAATAAATACAAACTATTTTTTCACAGAGATCAAATGAACATTAAAAATCAATGTTTCATTGGGGCCAATTGGGCCACCGACATTTCGTGCACCATACGCTAAGTTTGCGGGTACATAGATTTCCCAAGTTGATCCTGCGGGCATTAACTGTAATGCTTCAGTCCAGCCTGGAATTACTTGAGTCACTTTGAATGTGGCTGGTTTTCCGGCTTTATCAGTACTATCAAACACAGTTCCATCAATCAATTTCCCTGTATATTCAACAGTAACTTCGTCTTCTTTAGCAGGTTTTGTGCCTTTGCCTGGAGTAATAATTTTGTACTGCAAACCACTTGCTAATGTCACTACACCTGCTTTTGCTTTATTCGCAGCTAGAAATGCATCGCCCTTTTCTTTATTCGCGTTGGCTTGTTTATCAAATTGAGCAGCATGCTTTGCCATTAGATCTTTTTGAAATTTAGTTAGCGTGTCTTTCATTTCTTGTTCAGTCATGAGCATTTTTCCACCACTCATGCCATCTTGAATTCCTTTAGCCATAGCAGAAGGATTCACTTCAATATCTTGTTTTTTAAGATTTTTACCTAAGTCAATGCCAACGCTGTAAGACAGCTTATCCATTTCTGTAGTTAACGTTACAGCGTCCGTTGCAGCAATTGCTGTCGACATTGCCAAACCCATGACAGCCGCAGCGACTAATTTGATCTTCATAAACAATCCCCTATTAATCTTTTACATCAGAGTGAAATAATTACCCGCAATCATTCTGCCTAAAATCATATGGAATTACTAGTACTGCCTCCATTTAATTTTGAGGTAATATCTTGACGGCTGAAGGCTTGTCACGGAATATGTAGTACCTCTTCACAATTCGTAGGAACAATATGAAACGCTCAGTGTTTATGATTTCAGATGGAACAGGGATCACAGTCGAATCATTGGGAAACAGCTTGCTTACTCAATTTGAAGGCATTGAATTTGAAAAGCACACCATACCTTATATTGACTCACTGGATAAATCTGAAGCCGTGATTAGTCAAATTAATAAAGAATTTGCACTGACAGGGATAAAACCTTTGGCCTTTATGACCTTCATTAATTCAGATATCAGTGAAAAATTTGCTCAAGCTAATGCCTGCGTATTTGATTTGTTTAACACCTTTTTAGGCCCTCTAGAAAAAGAACTGGGAATGAAATCATCAGATACTGTTGGACGAGCACATGGTCTTGCCGACAACAAAACCTACGATCTGCGCATTGATGCCGTAAATTATGCGCTAACTTATGATGATGGCGTTAAATTACGAGGTTATGATAAAGCCGATATCATCTTAGTAGGCGTTTCACGTTGTGGCAAAACACCGAGTTGCCTATACATGGCACTACAATTTGGAATTTTTGCGGGTAACTATCCTTTTACAGACGATGATTTAACCTTTTTTAGTCTACCCGAGGCATTAAGGCCTTATAAAGACAAATTATTTGGACTCACTATTGATCCTGATCGATTACAACACATTCGCACTGCACGCCGCCCAAATACTCAGTACTCCTCTATAGAACAATGCCGTATTGAAGTCAGTGAAGTTGAATCCATGTATAAAAAAGAAAATATTCCATTTATTAACTCAACCCGTTATTCTGTAGAAGAAATAGCGACTAAAGTGATGTCGATTACGGGCTTGCCACGTAGAATTTGACAGTTATTTATGATAAGTTGTATAAAACAAACACATGGCGATTAACATGAACGAACAACATGATTCTGTAAAAAAAAATAAACTTCAAACCATTGATTGGCTCTCTGAGCATTTTCCCGCTGCATTTTTTAAGAAGTCTCATCAAATTAAACCGCTTAAAATCGGTATATTTGATGACATCATTGATTTTTATGAGCGTCTTGACTCACCACCCTTTAGTAAAAAAGCACTACGTGAAGCACTTAACTACTACAGTGCCTCACCGGCTTATTTGAGCTGCCAAAAAACAGATATTGCTCGCGTTGATTTATATGGGAATGAAGTGGATCTTGTCACCGCGGAACAAGCCAAATATGCGTATCAACGTTATCAACAACGCTATACAAAATCGGCTACAGCGGTTTCCGACAAACAAACAGATAATTAACATCTACACTGTTTTGCAGGTCGGCTATCCGAGTGATGGGATTATAACCTAAACCACTGAGTCCAACTGCCTCAAGCCCAGAGGCTCGAATCATGTTGGCTAACTCGCTGGGCTTTATGAATTTATCATAATCATGTGTTTGACGAGGCAGTAAGTTGAGTAGATATTCAGCCCCGACGATGACTGAAGCATACGCTTTTAGCGTTCGATTAAGCGTGGATAAGAACAAATATCCACCCGCTTTCAATAAACGTGAACAATGCTTAATGACTTCGGCCGGGTCTTGAACGTGCTCTAGCATTTCCATGCAGGTGATAGCATCGAATGAATTTGCATTAAACGACTCAATCGGTTGGCAGACGTACTCAACACTTAAATCAAGCCGTTGTGCATGCTCTTGTGCACAATTTATTGCATCGACTTCAACATCCAAGCCTGTGACTAAAGCGCCGTGCTCAGCTAAGCTTTCGGATAAAATACCCCCACCGCAACCCACATCTAAAATGCGTTGTCCAGATAGAGCGATATATTGCTTAATGTAGGAAACACGCGCCGGATTAATATCATGCAACGTTTTTAAAGGCCCCTCTTTATTCCACCATTGCGTAGCATGTTGAGCAAACTTAGCAACCTCAACTGGATCAATCGTGCTTTTTGAGTTCATGATTTAGCTCTCAATAAATCCATCGGTTTAAAAAAATCCTGTACCGAAGGATTGGTAATAAAACTAATATTATACGGATGTTCTGCCACCAAGCCAGTGAAAAGACTCGCTTCGGGAATTTGAGCTGCAATCTTACCCAACAAAATCAACTGTAACGGTCGGTCCAGATGAGCGAGCTGCACCAGAAGGCTATGCATAAAGGGTCGCCATTGACGCGCGTGATAAGGCACTTTTCCTTCACTGTACACCAACGAGGCGTTCAGCAATAAGACCCCCTGTTGCATCAATGCTGTAAACAATTGTGAAGCCGTATCAATGTAAATGGATTTATCCAGCTGAGCTATGGCTTCTTGCGAGCAATCCGTTGTTAAATCACCTCGTGCAAGCAACAACATTTTCATTAAATTTCGCAATGACGTTGCTCGATTAACAGCCTTGCTTAATCCCTTGTCACTCCATAACGATTCAACTGCATTATCCCAAAAAGCATACCCATTGGCAGATTGAGCACGAGGATAAGGAGATTCACCTAAAAGTATATATCGCACTGAATCAAGCGGCATACTAAAGGCTGCAAATAATGAAATGAATGCAGGTAGGTAATGGTCTGTCGATTGCAGCGAATCTAAATAATCAGGATCTACAGTTTGAAGTGCATGAGTTAATATGGTTTGCCATTGAGGATGAGCTTGATTTATGAGTTTTTCGATAATCATCTGTTTATACATCTCTATTGTTAATCGCTGCAAACTGATCACCCCGCACTGCGTGCGGGATGATGAGCAAGCAAGCTACATACTTTCTTGAATTTTTTTAGCTTTCTCCAGATGCCGTGTAACCAGCGCACGGAAGGATACTAAAAAATGCTTTAGTTGAACATTGGTCACTTCTTTCAAGAGCACTGTATTAATTAATTTCAAACCACCAGCATGCCCTTTAACCATAGCATCGATGTATGCGGCCTCGAATGCTTTTCCATTCAGTGAAGTTAACATCTCGCCTTCTTTTGCGGCGTCGCTCGCTATGGCATCAGACTGTTCTGATTTCATAGCTTTTAATCCCGTTTTTTGCTCCAACGCCTTCAGACTAGCCAGATTATCTGAATGTTGTCGCAATAAATAATTCGCATAGCGACTTACCTTGGGTATAATTTGTTTGGTTTTAGCAATGTTAGCTGCTGCAATCTCTCCCTCATCTACAGCGGCTATAATGCCCAGTATTTGCTCATCAGTAAACCGCTCTTGCTGTTTAGACTGCTCTATTCCAGCTGGGGTATTTGAATTCACTGTTGTGCCCGAAAAAGCAGGCATTGCAACCAAGACCACCAATAAAGACGACGCAACAGATGGGATTAATTTCATAATGTACACTCCTTTGTATGTGGCAGTTTTATAATTGATGAAGACAATGTTGTTTGCTACTTATCCAGCATAGCGCTAATCCATGAAAACGCAAATTGAACAACCAAATGATTGATATTAAAACACATTGAAATTTAGTTGACTAACCGATACAATCATCGTTTTTTAAGGAGACTCCAAATGCTTAGAATGTTTTCTACCCCACCTCGTCAAAGACCAGCAGCTCCGCTTAGGAACGAATACGATACTGCATTTCGCTTCCTATTATGTGATGCATTAATCGATTGCATTAGCTTGAATCAGCAGCAATTCTCCGACGAAGAAATGAGAACTATTTTAAACCTCACAATAGATGACGAACAAAGTCGCCTTAATGGTGAACCAAGCTCAGCTCCACTAGATACATATAGACAGATATTAGCTAATCTTCCATTACTTAGGATGCCAAGAAACATAGTGATGACCGAAATGAATGATTTCTTACCTCATTATAACTTCAACCACTCTGAAGTTAGGTTAGTTAACTGGATAAACACTCAATTTGCTACTCAGCCAATTATTTGGCAAAAATTACAAGCCGGACTGAATATGCTGCGCGCTAACTTAAATGTGATGGACCTACCTATTAACTTGGCAGGCTAATAGACGCGATGTTCGACGGTCAAAAGACCCTACTTACTCAGCGTTACTTTTAATGATAAAGCGTCTTGAGACGCTTTATTTTCACCGACAATACTATACCGACCACTCGCTATATTGATATTTTGATTGTGAATAAACCCATGAGAAATACTGCCATCAATCATTATGTTTTGATTGATTTTATAGCCCACAGATGTACCCACAACAAGGCTATCACCATTAGAGATTTGATAATGACCGCTATCAGGAGCTTGACTGTAAGTGCCTGCTAGTCTGACAATCCATTTTGGCGTGACCTGATAATAATTACCGACCGTAAAAATCCAAGTGTCATGTAAATGATAAGGTACTTTAGCATTCACAATAACAGGTGTAGAACCCACTCGAGTGGCTACCCCATGAAGATCAACTTCATTAAAGATACTCCATTGAACACGCTGCACCGTCCCAATAAGCCCTAAGGAATCAGTCAGAAACTGATTGATGGACACAACACTTCTAGCCGGAGTCCAAAAATTGAAATAAAAATCATTGGACGTAACTGTTGGGTTGCCTTTGAGGGTACTTCGCCCACTCAGTTGATAGCTCACATGACTGCGATAATTGAGTCCAATCAGTGTTGAAGGGCTTGGCGTTAATAAAACACCCGCCTCAGCGCCTAACGCATTTCCGCTGGATTGATTATAACTTTGAGCATCGGGAATATTTAAATTAGGGGCGCCAGATAAGGGTTGCTGAATGAACGCAGCATGAGACAGGGTAACGCCTGCACCTAATGAAACGAAACGATTAAGCTTAAAGCCAAATGCCGGCACTAGATCAACGTTTTGAATATTATTGCTAGACTTAACATAGCGTAAAATCGAATTATCATCGATATGGTGATTAAAAAAATTGGTTACGACAGCGACCCCAAGCGTTAACTTATCGCTAGTCGGTCCCGCAAGATAGATGGACGGCAAATAATAAGGTAAATTAGACTTGGAACTGCCTTGTTGTTCAAAACCGGACGTTGTTTGCGTTGTTTGGCCAGTAAATGTTGTACGCGAATTAGCAAACGAGCCAAGGGCTATGAATTGGAGCTGTTTTAATAGCGTTAATGAAGCAGGATTATAATAGGATGCGGTTGCATCCTTAATAACAGCTGTTCCCAACGCAGATTCGATAAACGATGCATAGGTTGTGATTGGCGATAACAACAAAATTATTCCGACGTTTTTGATCCATACCCATGTCTTTCGGTTATTCATAGAAATCCTTCTCAGTACAGGCCAACATCCTTGATATGACAAAATTAACGCGATGCTCGACTGTTTTTGATTGTAGGTTAGGCCTGGGCCCAACAGGGTGTGGCACGAATACAGAACTTGTTGGGCCAAGGCCCAACCTACATGTTACTCAAAAAGTCGAGCATTTCGTAAAATTAATAATTAACGCAATGCTCGACACTTATGATAATAGGTAACTCGCTGAAAAACCATTGCCTGAGTTGCTTCATGCAAGCGCACCCATTCATAGCAAGCCTATGGACGCATGACGTTGAATAGCAAGGGAGCGTATTGTAGCGCCTCATCATTTTGATTAACAGCAGCAAGTATAATCTCCCTGTCTTCTCTCAATGCGTCGCAGACATACTGGAGAGCGAGCCCATTCTGCGTGACAGCTGCGAGTACAAGCGATCGGTCATTTTTCAACGTTTCAGAGGCGTACTGAAGAACCAAGCCGTTTTGCGCGACTGCATCAAGCATGAAAGCTCTATCGGCTTGCAATGTTGGCGGTGAATCCACGTGCCCCAATACATTAAAGAACCGTTGAGTCGCTGAAAGCAAGAAAGTCGGATGTGGGGCAGCCATCTCAATTGCTCTGGCATCTTGACGGATAGCTGCGAGCACAACCACTCGGTCATTTTTTAACGTTTCAGAAGCGTACTCAAGAACCAGGCCATTTTGCCTAACTGCATCGAGTACAAACCCTCTATCGGCGCGCAATGTTGGCAATAAACCCAAGAACCAAAATACATAAAAGAGCAGCCATTGAATATCCGAAAGCAAGAAGGCGGGATATGAGACATCATCACCAACATGATTAATAACACTGGCATGTTCCCGGATAGCCGCGAGCAGGAGCTCCCGGTCCGCTTGCAATTCCCGATAGGCATATTTAAAAGCCTTGCCATTTTGCCTGACTGCTGCAAGCACAAATTCTCTGTCCTTTTGCAATTCCCAAGAGGCATATCGAAGAGCCTTGCCATTTTGCCTGACTGTTGCAAGCACAAGTTCCCTGTCCTTTTGCAATTCCCAAGAGGCATATCGAAGAGCCTTGCCATTTTGCCTGACGGCTGCAAGCACAAGTTCCCTGTCCTTTTTCAATTCCCAAGAGGCATATCGAAGAGCCTCGCCATTTTGCCCGACTGCTGCAAGCACAAATTCTCTGTCGTTATTCAATTCCCAAG
>CANJSM010000074.1 GCA_947477015.1 Legionellaceae bacterium | reverse complement strand
GGCGTTCATATATATCTCCACCTGTTTTGACGTAAGCCATTGACCGGACATTGTCACACTCCATAAGTGATCCATGTCCATTAACAATAGCTATTTAAGACCGGCAATCCTAATTGTCGTCAACCGGTTAAGATAATTGTCGCCTAATAAACATAAGCATCATGAGCATAAAACTGATTCGGTATGTTTTTTTTGAGTGATTAACGATAATGGCTGCTATTTGATTTTTGTTTTCCCAAGCAATGTGTATGTTGTATTTGTTACAGACAAACGCAGCCAAGGCAACGCCAAGATAAAAGGTTGCTAATAAGTAAGATCCAAAAACTTCAGTAACATAGTGAGCGGTATTGAAAATAACAACTTGAACGCCAATGGTAAGGAAAACTACTGCACTAGTTAATGACCAAAGCCATGTGGAATGGTTGCTTCCTGCTTTTTTGTCAAACTTAGGCCTTGCTTCTTGTTTGGAGGCTTCTAAAGAATTTTTGTCCAGAGTAAAGTTTTTTAAATCTAGCCCTCCAGCAATGAGCTGAAATGCGGCATCGATTAGTAAGGCCGTACCTAATTCGAGATTAATATTGAATAGCTTCCAGATGATTAAACCCAGCACCATGCCGATGTAATAACCAAACTCTACCCATGCAATAGATTGTTGATGGCCGGCCGCGATAGATGCTCTCATTACGCGAGAGTAGAACCAAAAGCCAAATCGTATGCTGAGCAGCAAGAAAAAAATGAAACCTGCTGCGCCAGTAATTTTGGTGTTGTAAGAGGTATTTTGATATAAAAAGTATAGAATAAGGGAAGTCACACCGCAGTTAATTGAAAAGAATTTAGCAATAAGGTTTGATGATTTTTTCGGAATGAATTGTAAAAAAGCAAGGCCCAATATTGTACCTATAAAAAACGCTAAAATAGAGCCGCCATGTAGGTAAGGAGAGTCAATGATGCTTGTACCTTTGCCTAAAATTAAACCACCACCAAATGCAGCGAACAAATTTGATATTGAAAACAGATAATAACGTAACGTCACATTCTCGTTGAACAGCATAAAACTTTACTCCTGTACTAATTATCTAAGAAGGCACTAAATACAGCGTATTCCCTTAGGCCATTGGTGGTGTCAATGATTTGATGGTATTCAGGGTTGTACTTGACTTTGAACAATCCGCTCGCCTCTATTCCATGAACCAGTGTTTTCATATTGTATTTCACAATGTTATAGAGAAGAATTAGAGTACCTTTTGGTAGGGGCCTTAATCCATTATTCAGGCTGTCTGCAAGGTTAAGATCATAGTCTAGCTTATAGTAGAAACGATATATTTGTCCTTCAATTCGGTGTCTCACGATGTATGATTCTGGCACAACCGATGGACACCTGTTGCTGTCACCTGTATCAGGTAAGTTGAATTCAGGCAAACCATTGTCACTTACGGTTTTTGACGACACAAGCAATTTATTAGTTTCTACTAAATGCTTTGGTGTTTGTAGGAGGAAATCGTCCCAATTTCGTTTGTATTCGTCTGGAGTTGACCTCATTACAGACACACCGACCAAAAATTCAAGCGGTCTATTTGGAAAGGAACCATGAATGATTGAGAATATTTCAGTTTCTTGGTCTTGATAATAGTTACCAAGGCAGTTGCCAAAATATGTGAGCAGCATGCTACTTGAAACCGGCAGGAAATCGGATTCTTGAGTGATTAACATGGCTTCGACAAGTTCACGCTTCACTCGATTTAGGGTGTTTTGAAAATTACAAAAAATATCAGCTATGACACCAATACTGATTAATCGACCGTTATTAATTTCAGTGGCCAAGGTTTCCCTAAGAAGATTGATGTGTTGTCTTAACAATCGTTTTGATGAGTCAACGGCTAAATAATGAACTTTTTTGTGTGGATTTTCAGATAAAATGGTTTTTAATAGTTCAATTTCAGCAAGCCCTTCACCTGGTGCTAAGCCGATAACACTAAATATTTCATTTTCATTAGAAAGCAATCTATCCTTGATTCCTAGCCTCTCCCACGCACTCACTTCATATTGAACTCGGATTTGAGATTCATTGTGAGAGAATATTTCCCACCAACGTGCAGACCATTCTAAGAAGTAGAGCGCTTGAAAAGGTAATCGAGCTTTCTCAATCAACTCATGTGCAATTTTTTCAGCATTGATAGCTGGTGGATCCAGCAAAATCATTACAGGGTCTTGCGGTTTTTTTGAGATTAAGTTTAGGGTTTGTTTATGTTCTCTTTTTACTAGTTGAAACTTACCGCGCTCAGATTTTAATTCCATAGAATGGTTGAACTTATCCAACGTTTTACTGAGGCTTAAAACAGAAGTGCGTAAGGTATTGTCTGGTATCATCCCTTTTATCACACCTTTTGCGTTAAATAGTTCTCTTATTTCCAAATACGTACAGGCTTTATCCGCGTCGAGTAACGCTAAAAAAATCAAAACTTTGATGGTTGGTTCTGGAAGTAGGCCAGGTTTTAAATCGTCTAGTCTGGTTTCTATCCATTGATTAAATGCATCGGGAACAGGTTCCCATCGATGTTGATCATGTTTCAATGTTGGTATCGGGTTCATTTGTTTGCTCACTCGAACTGAAGCCTATCCTTCAGCTTCGCTAATATAGCTTATATTAATGAGGTTCTCAATGTTCCTGTTAATTTTTATTGTTCTTGATCTATGGGAACGTTCTTGATATATTCCTGTTTCGGGAACAAAAAGTTCCTTGTTGATTAATATGAACTGAGGTGGTTGTACAATGAAATGTATTGTTGGACTAGCAAGAGTCTTGTTGATTATTGGCTTATTTACTTCAAGTAATTTACACGCAGGATTTGCGGCAAATACCTCACATAGCAGAGCAAATTGTGTCGGCTTCAACGAGTCGATAACATGGCACTACTTAGAGCCACACTGGTGGCAGGTTGTATCTATACATAGCCGAAATGCCGGTAGACATGATATAGATACGGGTATGAATTGGACTTGGAGAGCGGCTGCATTACATGTTGGTGAAATAACAAAGTTACATGACATATGGAAAGTACAGGGGTATCATTTCTATCAAGACTGCGCCACGTGCAGAAAGGTTTATGATTGGTATACGGAAGCAACAGACTGTTCGATTTACGATGGATGGTGGGACAAAAACGGATAAATCATTCATAGGTAAATAGGAGAAAATACAATGAAAAAAACATTTCTAGCACTAACTATAATGTCGGCTACTTCATTAAATGCGGCAATGCCCCAATTAACGACAGAAGAAACAGATTATTTTAAAAAACACGGGTTACCTATCCCGGGCACAGGCGTCACAATTGTAGAGCCATCAAGGAGTTTTGCAGCTAACAAGGCACTATTGGAACAAAAAAAAGATGGGTATCGTCATGAATTTAGTCAAGCAGCAACTAATCTACTTCATATCGATGCATTGTTGAAGCCGGAAATAAAACGAGTTCGATCCTTGATTCGTCAAAAACAGTCGGCGGATATTAGCACTGATGCTAAAGATATCACCATGGCGTATCCATTTAAGCCTGTGCCTTCACATATAGTCAAACGCGTGATCATGTATGCACCTACTGGCGTGTATGCTCACAATGGTAATGTTGACGGTTGGGTGGGATTAACTGAGTACTTCGAATCTTACTTCGCGCCTTGCTCATATGAAGAAGTTAACGTAGTCCTTACTGGCTCGGCAACAATAATGGATAGTGACACGGTAACCTATGAGGTTGCTAACAAAACTGGCGAGTATTTTGCAACTGGAGATAGCACGGGTTATCTTTATCAAATTGAATGGATAGATGATCAATTCAGACGTAAATTGCGATGCGCAACAAAAGTCTTTGATTCACATATGCATGATAATCTAGTGGAACTGGCTAAGGTTATTGATGCGGGTTGATGGAGTCTCGGGAAGATTCTCCCGCTAGCGCGGGAGAATGAACATTTAGGACTTTGAGTTAAACTGCAACTCATCATCTTTCAACGACACATCAATCGTATCTCCTGATTTAAACCTTCCGTTTAATAACGACTGTGCCAAAGGATTTTCTAGTTGTTGTTGCACAACGCGTTTCAACGGTCTAGCCCCATACACTGGGTCAAAACCTGCTTCTGCCAAATGAGTTAACGCATTTGGTTCGACCTGAAGCACGATGTTTTGAGTTTGCAAGCGTTGTTGTAGGAAGCCAATTTGGATGGCGGCAATGTTGGTGATTTGTGCTTGCGTTAAGGCATGAAACACTACGCTGTCATCAATGCGGTTGATGAACTCAGGTCTAAAGTGTTGTCCGACTAATTCCATGACGGCTGATTTGATTTCATCATAGGATTTCTTACCACTCATGTCTTGAATCAAATGCGAGCCAAGGTTAGACGTCATTACTATCACGGTATTGCGAAAATCTACAGTGCGTCCCTGACCATCGGTCAAACGCCCATCATCTAGAACTTGTAAGAGAATATTAAATACATCCGGATGGGCTTTTTCAATTTCATCCAACAAGATAACGGAGTAGGGGCGACGTCTGACCGCTTCGGTCAAGTAGCCGCCTTCTTCATAGCCTACGTACCCAGGAGGTGCGCCAATGAGTCTGGCTACGGAGTGTTTTTCCATGAACTCAGACATATCAATCCGCACCATGGCATCGACGGTGTCGAACATGAACGTGGCCAATGCTTTACAGAGTTCTGTTTTACCCACGCCCGTAGGTCCTAAAAATAAAAATGATCCAATAGGGCGGTTAGGATCGGACAATCCTGCTCGAGAACGACGAATGGCATTGGCGACTACATCAACGGCTTCGTTTTGACCAATCACGCGCTGATGCAAGGCATCTTCCATTTGCAGCAGTTTTTCTTTTTCGCCTTCAAGCATTTTTGATACGGGAATACCGGTCCACTTAGAGACAATTTCAGCCACTTCTTCTTCGGTGACTTTGTTGCGAACCAGTTTGGTTTCCGGTTGTTCTGTTTTGGCAGCATCGGCCAATTGTTTTTCTAACTCTGGAATTCGACCGTATTGCAACTCAGACATGTGGCTTAAATCACCCGCGCGACGTGCAGCCTCGAGCTCAGTTCTAGCTTTTTCCAGGGATTCTTTAATGTGTGAAGTGCCTTGTAGGGATGCTTTTTCTGATTTCCAAATCTCATTTAAATCAGAATAACTTTTTTCAAGTTCGGCAATGCTCTCTTCTAAATCGTTCAAGCGTTTTTTCGAGGCGTCATCGCTTTCTTTTTTTAATGCTTCTCGCTCAATTTTTAATTGAATCAGGCGTCGGTCAAGTTTATCAAGGCTTTCGGGTTTTGAATCAATTTCCATGCGAATTAAACTACCCGCTTCATCGATTAAATCGATGGCTTTGTCAGGGAGCTGTCTGTCTGTGATGTAGCGATAGGAGAGGGTGGCTGCAGCAACAATGGCAGGATCGGTGATCTCAACACCATGATGGATTTCATACCGTTCTTTTAATCCACGTAAAATGGCGATGGTGTCTTCAACGTTTGGTTCGTTCACCAAAACCTTTTGAAAACGACGCTCAAGGGCTGCATCTTTTTCAATGTATTTTCGGTACTCATCTAGTGTGGTTGCGCCAATGCAATGCAATTCACCGCGAGCAAGTGCGGGTTTTAGCATATTGCCCGCATCCATCGCACCTTCGGCTTTGCCTGCACCGACCATGGTATGAATTTCATCGATGAATAAAATAATTTGACCTTCTTGTTTGGATAAGTCATTAAGAACGGCTTTAAGGCGTTCTTCAAACTCACCTCTGAATTTTGCGCCGGCGATCAAAGCCCCCATGTCCAGTGACAACAAGCGCTTATGCTTTAATCCTTCGGGCACTTCACCATTGATGATTCGTTGTGCTAATCCCTCAACAATTGCGGTTTTACCCACGCCCGGCTCACCAATTAACACTGGATTGTTTTTGGTACGACGTTGAAGCACTTGGATGGTGCGGCGAATTTCATCATCGCGGCCGATGACGGGATCAAGCTTGCCTTGTTCTGCTCTGGCAGTTAAATCTAAGGTGTATTTTTCTAGAGCTTGACGTTGCTCTTCAGCATTGGGGTCTTTGACGGTATCACCACCGCGAAGCTCATCAATTGCTTTAGCTAGCGCTTGAGGTTGTCCTCCGGCTTGTTTTAATAGTTTTGACAACTCACCGCCTTCATTAATGGCTGCAAGAATAAATAATTCACTGGAAATGTAATCGTCTTTGCGTTCTTGAGCGAGCTTATCGGTTAAATTGAGTAAGCGATTTAAGTTATTGGATAGATGGATGTCGCCCCCTGTTCCTGACACAGTCGGTAATCTATCAAGGGCTGTATCCAGCAAAGAACGCAGTTGCGAGATATTGACGCCAGCTTTTGAAAGCAGAGGCCTGCATGTGCCACTGTCTTGATCAAGCAAGGCTTTCATTAAATGTTCTGGTTCAATAAAATTATTATCTCGACCCACTGCCAGAGACTGCGCATCAGCAAGAGCCATTTGAAATTTTGAAGTCAGTTTATCCATTCTCATGATGAGTTCCTTGTAAACATTGATAGTTCATAGTATAGACCCATTCTACCTGAAGTTCTTGGATTTTCACTCTTGCTTTTTGCGCCTACGGTCTTTTAAAAAACTCGCCATAGGCTTGCTATGACTCGCTTTTTAAAAGACCGTAGACACAAAAATTAACTCGCGAAAAAACCAAGAACTTCAGGTAGAATGGGTATGGATATGGGGATGAGTTTTGTCATATCAAGCATGATTATTATTTTTAAGGACAGCACAGTATGGCTAAAGTATTGGTTTTGTATTAGTGAACTACTCGTTGGCTTTAGCCACGAGTAGTTCACCGACAAATTGCGCGCTATCAGGGAAAGCATGTTGCGGAGATTGCTAAAAAATTATTCGGGTAATTGGAGGTAGCTCAGCAATCCAACGCTGTCTCGGATTTGCTTCGAGACGGCGTTGTTGCTGTTTTTTGCTTATCTTTTGATAATAGGGGCGAGCGTCTGTAACAATGCTTTGAACACTTTAGGAGCTCCTGCAACAATGTCTCCTTGACGCATATAGTCTTCGCCACCTTGTAAATCACTGATCAACCCACCTGCTTCCTGAATCAGCAATGATCCTGCGGCAATATCCCAAGGTTTCAAGCCAAATTTCCAATACCCATCAAGACGACCACTAGCAACATACGCTAAATCCAGTGCTGCAGATCCTGTGCATCGTACACTCGCACATTGACCAGACAGCGACTCAAATGTGGGTAAATAACGTGCAGCTGATTCGGTGTCACGAATGGGGAAGCCTGTGCCGAGTAAAGACTCACTGAGCAAGGTTTG
Organism: Legionellaceae bacterium; assembly: GCA_947477015.1. Lineage (GTDB taxonomy): Bacteria > Pseudomonadota > Gammaproteobacteria > Legionellales > Legionellaceae > DDPF01. The sequence goes on along the minus strand of CANJSM010000074.1, from coordinate 3,583 downwards.
CTTGGAGACTCGCAGACGACGATCATTTAATCGAGCACCACGCCCACGGCTGGCAGAAAAACATTCATGACGCAATGGGTCATAAATAACGGCATGTTCAATGCGATTTTTTATACGGAGCGCAATCGACACTGCATAAAAAGGAAAGCCATGCAGATAATTACGGGTGCCGTCTAGTGGATCAATGATCCAAACACATTCGGCGTCTTCATGCTCTACGCCACTTTCTTCAGCAATAATGCCGTGATCAGGGTATGCTTTACGAATGGTATTGATAATGGCTTGTTCGGCTTTGACATCGACCTCACAAAAAAAGTCATGCTTGCCTTTAGGGGTGACTTTTATGTGTTCTATTTGTTCTATTTGACGACTGATGATGTCGCCGGCTTGGCGTGCAGCGTTGATGGCTATATTTAAGAGTGGTTGCATGAATTAGCTCTTTATCAATAAAGCGAAGGATTGTAACACAATTTATAGTATAATTGTTCCAACATACAGCATAAATTGGTAAATCATGAAATTTGACTCTGTTCGTATTGTTTTAGTTGCAACATCGCATCCCGGAAACATTGGCTCAACCGCACGTGCTATGAAAACCATGGGGTTCCATCGTTTGTATTTAGTTTCACCCAAAACCTTCCCAGATCCGCGTGCCCATGAAATGTCTGCTGGAGCATATGATGTCTTGCTTGAAAAAGTGGTGGTTACGGATTCTTTAGAGGACGCACTCAAAGGGTGTCAATTGATATTAGCAACTAGTGCTAGACCACGTGATATTGCTTTGTCAGGCTTAACACCAGCTGAATGTGCAACGCGTATTGCTGAAACACCCGATAACACCGAGATTGCCATTGTTTTTGGGCGTGAACATGCCGGGTTGACCAATGATGAATTGCTGCAATGCCATTATCATATCCATATTCCCAGTAATCCTGAGTTTAGCTCACTGAATTTATCTCAAGCAGTGCAAATCGTTGCTTATGAGTTGCGCATGAAGTTGTTATCTCCCACAGCGGCAGTTGAAACGAGTCAAGATACTCTGGCAACCGCTGATGCGGTTGAGCAATTTTATACTCATTTGCGAGAGGTGTTGATTGATATTGATTTTCTTAAGCCCTCAAACCCTAAGAGGCTGTTCCAACGGGTACGGCGAATGTTTAATCGTATTCAATTGGAAAGCATGGAAATTAACATTTTACGTGGCATATTAACCCACGTGCAATCAGCTATCACACGGAAAAAACCATGAACCAACGTCCAATTTATTTTGATTACATGGCGACAACCCCGGTTGATCCGCGTGTTATTGAAAAAATGATGATGTACTTGGGGCCCAACGGTCATTTTGGCAATCCTGCATCAACGCAACATGTTTTTGGGCAAACCGCGGCGCAAGCTGTTGAAAAAGCACGGTCGCAAGTTGCTGAGTCGGTCGGCGCCTCGGCGGATGAAATCGTGTTTACCTCTGGAGCAACGGAGGCGGATAATCTAGCTATTTTGGGAGCGGCACGTTTTTATCAACGGAAAGGTCGTCATGTTATAACCATGAGTACTGAACACAAAGCAGTCCTTGATAGCATGCATCAGTTGGAACGAGAAGGGTTTGAGGTGACTTATTTGCCACCCCAACCCGATGGCCTCTTAAATTTGGTTGCTCTAGAAGATGCTTTGCGGGACGACACTTTGCTAGTATCTATCATGCATGTTAATAATGAACTGGGTGTTATTCAAGATGTTGCAGCAATCGGGGCGCTCTTGCGCGGTAGAGGGATTGTTTTTCATGTCGACGCCGCACAGAGCGCTGGAAAGTTGCCTATCAATCTAAATGAGTTGCCTGTTGATTTGATGTCGTTTTCCGCCCATAAAACCTATGGGCCCAAAGGAATTGGCGCATTGTATGTGCGCCGCAAACCCCGTATTCGGCTTGAACCACAAACGTTTGGGGGAGGGCATGAAGGAGGATTGCGTTCGGGTACCTTAGCTACACATCAAATTGTGGGCATGGGAGAGGCTTTCGCGTTGGCTAGTGCGTCAATGATTAACGAGCAAGCACAAATTTTGGATTTACGTCAGCGTTTGTGGAATGGCATTAAACTGATACCGGGTATTCGTTTGAATGGACACGAACAGTGTCGAGTTGCGGGTAATTTAAATATAAGCTTTAGTGGTATCGATGGTGCAAAACTACTGCCTTTATTGCATCCTTTGGCCGTATCAACCACATCTGCGTGCATGTCAGCGTTAGGGCACCCGTCTTATGTGCTGCGTGCGATTGGATTAAGTCCTGAGTTAGCACAGGCATCAATACGATTGTCATTGGGGCGTTTTACGACAAAAGAGGACGTAGAACAGGCCATTTCTATTATTTTGAAAGGAGTATGTGATGAGTGAAGTGATGCATTATGCAAGCAATGAAACACCTTCGGTTCGAGTGACTGACGCTGCGAAAAATCGTTTGCTATCTTATATGACTACGCAAGAGAATTGCAAAGCGGTCCGACTTTCAGTTAAAAAAACCGGTTGTTCAGGCTTATCCTATGTTATCGATTATGTGCCAATGCCAATGGAACACGACATTGTCTCTAATTTATCTGATGATTGCCTGATTTGTATTGATAAGAACAGCTATCCCTATTTAAAAGGCATCCAAATGGATTATGTTAAACAGGGATTAAATCATAAATTTACGTTCAATAATCCGAATCAAACTGGGCAGTGCGGTTGTGGTGAGAGTTTCACTGTAGAAGATAGATAAAATCAAAATTGAATTTTGGACAAAACTACATGAGTCTTTTTTCATGTTCTTTTGTCCAATGTCCTAATCATAAGAAACCCTTAATAAATGAATATCTTTAAAACAATCTTTACACTAGTTGAGATCTTTGTTACCATATGGCCCATGGTGCTCGGTCAATTAGTTTATTGGGCATATTTGTATGTAAGTGGAGAAAATCATGAGTGAAGTTATGCAACAAAATGAAGCTCTGTCGCATCAAGTCGTCAGTGCAGTTAAGGGCTATTTGAGCAAAATGAGCAGTAAAGACGCTAATCTGAATTTGTATCAACTGATTGTTGAAGAAATTGAAGCACCATTATTCCGTACTGTGATGGAAATGACGCGTTACAATCAATCAAAAGCGGCACGTGTTTTAGGTGTAAGCCGTGGTACTTTGCGCACTAAACTTAAGCGTTATTTTGACGATGAATTTATTGGTACACGCGATCTTTAATTTTTGTTGTTTTAGTCACTTCCGATTTGATTGTAAAAAACCCGGCCTAATCATTTTATGCTGGGTTTTTTTTTATTTGTGACCTCACGACGCATATGGTACTATCCGCATCGAAGTTGGTCAGGCAATCGCTCTTTATTTCGATAAAGGGAGGAAAGTCCGGGCTCCATAGGGCAGAGTGCCAGGTAACGCCTGGGAGGCGCGAGTCTACGGAAAGTGCCACAGAAAATATACCACCTGATACACCCAAGACTTCGGTTTTAGGTTATTCGGTAAGGGTGAAATGGTGCGGTAAGAGCGCACCGCGCGGTTGGTAACAATCGTGGCAGGGCAAACCCCACTCGAAGCAAGGT
>CANJSM010000073.1 GCA_947477015.1 Legionellaceae bacterium | reverse complement strand
TTGTATAAAATCTCCTTGAGCGCACAGGTTAGATCTAATAACTGTATTTCGACAAGGATTTTTTCTGCAACTGTGGATTTTAATACGTTATTGTTGGGCCAAGGCCCAACCTACGGCAGGTTGATCAAATTTTAATGCGACAGCCGTGTGTTCTCCCCCATCGAGACTATCGTTAAGTTGCAACCTAATGTAAGCTTCCAATCATAATTAACACCTTTTCTGGAGACAAGATGAACGACACATTACGTATCTCTGCTCTTAGCATCAACACCCGCATTGGTGTGCATGCTTGGGAACAACGTATTTCACAAAAATTACTGCTTGATATTGAACTGCCTATGGATTTCAGTGCTTGCAATAATGAGCTAGCAAACACGATTGATTATGATGCGCTCTGTCAATGTGTAACAACTTTTGTTGAGTCCAATGCATTTACGTTAATAGAAACGGTAGCAGAACAGGTGGCACAGCTCATTAAAGAAACTTTTAAAGTCAAACAGTTAACGCTCAGTGTGAGCAAACCCCATGCGGTTAAAAATGCCGGAAATATTTGTGTGACGATAAATCGTTAAGCCTACGAGGCAATAATGTCAGCCCCCTCACTAAGTTCGAGATGACGTACCCAGTGAGGAACCATACGCATCAAATGACAAATCACATGGCTCAACAGCCCTGTCGCCGATCTCTTCTCTATCGGTTGTATCATGTGAACAATGCTGAGTCGGTTCTGTTTGGTGGTTTGAAGTAGGCATCATGCTGGACATTGCTCCATAACTCTCCGTTTCAATCGGTTGCCCTTCCTCTCTAGCTTCTTTTAAACACACCAACTCTTGATGTTTAAACCAATACGTATTCAATAAAATCAAACACGTTTGTAAAATCATCAACGCAACACCCACTCCTGGGGTTAAAGCAAACCCAGTCGCAACCAACAACAACACAGGCAATAGCAAGGCGGCAATATTGTAACTCCAGCTGAATATTAAATTTTGTTGAATATTCAGGCTGGTTTGTTTAGAAATCTCGAAAGCCGCGACAATAGGCTCTAGAGAGTTAATTTTAAATTCTGCATCAGCGATATGCCGGTTCATGTTTCCACGTCCATCGGTTGGCATAGCTACGCCAAAATCACTCGCGACAAGTGCATCGGCATCATTCTCTTCATCACCAATCATGGCAACACGGTATGTTCTATTGGCTTGAAGTGCTCGAATACGCTGCACTTTATCCTCGGCAGTCATATTAAAATGGACCTGTGGGGCTTGTATCCCTAATTCATCAGCATACCCAAGCGCTGTTTCTTCATCGGCTCCAGTAAAAATATGGACTTGCTTCCCCATCTTCTTCAATGCTGTTACCACACTTTTTGCCTCAGTTCGCAGCGGTCGCTTTAAAACAAAGTGGCCTAGGATCTCTTTGTCTCGAGCCAAGTACATGATGGTTTCATCTGATTTCAAACGACGATGAACATATGAGTCGATTGAAATATCGCAATGCCTCATCAGGGTGTGATTACCAATTACGTAGGTCACACCATCCAGAGTTGCCTTAACGCCAGAATGGTTGCTTTTATCCAATTCTAGCGCTTGGAATGCTGGATCAACGCTCGATATTTTTTTAGACGCATACTCATAAATGGCAATCCCAACCGCTTTGTTGGAACCCGTCTCAAGCATCAGCGCATAATTTAAAAAATCTTCGTATGAACAACTTGAATCCTTGCAATGAACTGCCTCGCAAACCTCCGGTTCAGTCGTCGTTAATGTACCATTCAGATCCAGGCCTATGTGATCAACTTGATCAATCTCTTCCAGTTTTCGTGTCGATTTAAAAGCAACGTGGTGGTCGGCCGCTTTCTTCATCCCAACTTGGATCGCCATGCCAGTCACCAACCCCAAGGTACAAGGACACGCAGAAACCAATACGGCCACAACGCTTTGAATGGCTAAAGCAGGAGGAAAAAAACACGCCACGACAATGCCCGCCAAAATGGCCAAGCCAAACACCATCGGAATAAAATAACGCAACGCTTTGTCTGCTTCTGTTTTCCACGATGTTTCATCTTTTTCACTAAGAGAACGTGCGATAGAAGCATCTTTGCGTGCTAATAATGAATCATTAGCCAATGCGGTAACTCGCATTGAGATTTCACCTGAAATCAATAGGGTACCTGCCGATATTTTGTCGCCTGATTTAATCTGTACTGGATCTTTGTTTCCATTTTCAATCGAGCGATCCAGAGTCCCTTCCCCTGTGTCATACACACCATCTAGTGGAATCACTCCTCCCGCTTGGATTAAAATCAGATCATGAAGATTGACCATACCAAGCGGCACTTCCTCTCTGACGCCGTCACGAACCAAGTATACTTGTTTAGGAGCTCTGTCTTGGAATCGCTCATTTAATGCCATTTTTTGTTCTAACGATTCTCTAATGGCCTCGCCAATGTGTCTAAATCCGAAAATCAATAATCCAGCTTCAAACATCATCGGGAGGCCTGGAATAAACAGTGCGACAATTGAGGCGACCATAGCGGTTAGTGAACTGATAGCAAATAAGGTATCCATGTGAAGATGGCCCCCATTAAACAACAATTTTGCCGCTTTTTTATAGGATTCAAAACCCAACGCTACAGTAAGCGCAATGCTTGGCACCGCAATAATCGTCATGGTCAGCAAGGACAATGGACCTGTAATGAAAGGCAAGATTAATAACGCCACTCCTGCGAGCACACCAGCACCCCCAAGAAACCAACGGTCATTAATTTTAGACGAAGAAATAGGAGCAGGCGAGGTCATTTCGCTACATGAAAAACCCAGCGCGTCTAACTCAACATTGAGCAAGTTCATCACATCAAGAGGGGTTAGACCAGGATCATCTGTCGTCACACTGATTTGTTTGGTAGCAAGATTAACTTGAACCTGTTTAAGCGTGATGCTTTTGCCATCTAGGGATATTTTTTTATACCGTGATGCAGTGTTCTTTGTAATTGAAAAAAAATCCGTGAACCATTCCCAAAAAGACAATGAAGGTTGAAGCATCTGATTGACCGCGTTAACACACGTAGGACAATAAATATCCGGAATCGAAAAACAATACGTAAAAGACATGCCTGCTAACCTATTTCAATGCCCATGGTAACGGCTTGGAGTTTGGACAAATCCACCTGCAAAAACACCCATGTAGCTTGTCCAAATAATTGAGATCGCGAATTAATTGAGGGTTTGAGTCTAATGCCATACCACCGCTTGCCCGCGGGTTCCAAGTCGAGATCTAGAATCAATTCCGTCAAGCATCCATTTTACGAATCATACCCATAATATGCTCACGTCGAGCAAAAGCCATTTGCGCTTGTTGTGCTTGATTACGTGAAGCAAAAGGCCCAATAATGACTCGGTACCAACTAATGTTTTGTTGCCTTATCGCCGCTATTTTAACATCAAACCCTTTCATGACTAAAGAGACTTTCATGCGCTCGGCTTCTTGCATGTTTTTAAACGAGCCAACTTGCACCAAATACGTATCCCTATCGCCAATACGTGTATTCGCTAAAAGCGCTGGCATTTTTTCTGCAAGCACCACAGGCGCAGGACTTTTTGTTGTAACCGCCGCAACTGGCGCCAAGGGGGCATGTAAAGGGAGTGCCTTACTCGCAAGAGTTGCTGTTGGAGGAGCAGAAGCAACAGGAGCAGAAGCAGAAGCAGTAGCAGTAGCAGTAGCCGCTACGCTAGCTGCTTGATCATTGGCTAACAGCGTATAAAATTCAAATTTAGGTTTGGGTATTGAGGCTTGTTGAGCACTCGGTTGCTTAATGATCACGGCACTATTGTTAGCCAGCACCTGAGAGCCAATCCACGAGGTCACACTGGCCAAATCGTATAATGACGCCGTCAAATAACCTGCAACAAAAACAACCACAACCAACAATAGCTGCCCTAGCATATTGCCACGTTGACGAGGTGCATTTTTTTTTCTGTATTGTCCGGCCATCACATACTCTCAGGAGCAGAAACACCCAATAAATCCATGCCATTTCGCAAGACTTGACGCACAGCCTTCAATAAGCACAAACGCGCGCAGCGCAGCGATTCTTGTTCACACAACAATTGCACCGCATTATAGTAGCTGTGTAATCCGGTTGCTAACTCTCGTAAGTAATACGCTATTTGATGAGGGTCACAGGTTCTAGCAGCCGCTTCAATCAGATCAGGATAACGACCTAGCAACGACACGAGCGCCACTTCTTGCGGCTCTGTCAGCAACGCCACCGACTCAACGCCGAGTTGCTCATTCCAGCTTAGCCCACGTTCATTCAGTTGCCTTAACACACTGCATATTCGCGCATGCGCGTATTGGATATAATAAACCGGATTGTCACTGGACTCTGATTTAGCCAAATCCAAATCGAACTCCATGTGTTGCTCAGGTTTTCTCGTGACATAAAAGAAACGCGCAGCATCTCGGCCAACTTCTTCGCGCAATTCACGCAACGTAACAAAGGAACCACTACGAGTGGACATTTGAACTCGCTCGCCCTGACGAAACAAGGTTGCGAATTGCACCAACAAGACATCGAGTGCATTCTCGTCATGACCTAGGGCATGTACCGCCGCTTTAACACGTGTGACATAACCATGGTGATCGGCACCAAAAATATCCACCACACGATCAAAACCACGAGCGTACTTATTCCAATGATAGGCAACGTCTGAAGCAAAATAAGTGGTTTGTCCATTGGCACGCACCAAGACCCTGTCTTTTTCATCACCAAACGCGGTAGCACGAAACCAGAGTGCACCGCCTTTTTCAAACGTATGGCCCCCGTCTTTTAAAGCCTGAATGCCTTTTTGAATAGAACCATCATCAAACAAGGATTGTTCGGAGAACCAACAGTCATAGTTCACGCCAAATTCCGCCAGATCATCTTTAATGTCGGCCAATACAGAATTTAATGCTTTCTGATGAAAAAACGCAAACCCTGACGGACCCAATAAACGAATAGCCGATTGAATAAGCGCATCAATGTAAATTTCTTTATCGCCACCTTCAGGTTCATCGGCAGGTAATCCTTCGTTGACAACATACCAAGGATGAACAAAATCTCGTCCGTGTTGTGCACGCAACTCTTCGGCCATAACCAGAACGTAATCGCCTTTATAAGCATTGGTTGGAAAAACGGCCGCCTCACCAGATAACGCTAGATAACGCATCCACACACTGACTGCGAGGATGTTCATTTGTCTGCCGGCATCATTGACGTAATACTCACGACTGACATTAAAACCAGCAGCTGCCAATAAATTCGATAAGGTCGCGCCAAAAGCAGCACTTCGTCCATGACCTACATGCAAAGGTCCCGTTGGATTGGCTGAAACATACTCGACGAGAACGCGTTTTCCTTCACCTATATTGCTGCGACCAAAGGCTTCACCTTGACTCAAGACAGTTGCAATGACTTGTGCTCGCTCAGTTGCTCGCATAAAAAAATTAATGAAGCCTGGTCCTGCAATCTCAACTCGGTCAACCAAGGGATGAGCAGGCATTGCTGACACCAACAACTCAGCTATCTTACGAGGACTCATGCGGCAAGGCTTAGCCAAGACCAAAGCAGCATTGGTTGCAAAATCACCGTGGTCCGAGTCTTGCGTACGCTCAACTTTAAAATCCACGACGACATCGTTCGGAATGCCACCAGATTGAATCAAACCCTGCAAAGACTGCGTTATTAATTGCTCAACTGTTCGTTTCATAATGCTTTTTAGTTCGTCAAAATTACAGTTATTATGCGCTTTTTCACGCCAGTTGCAAGGGGGTATATGATTCTGAGCTTGAGTTCCCTATCACAAGACAGTACAGTATCCATATTTATCATCTCATGCTTGGAGTCACCATGCGTTGTCTCACTCTATTTTGCGTGTTATTTCTTACCGTTAATGCGCTCTTGGCCAATCCAATAGAACCATTAAACGACAACACGTTACGTTTTGAATCTAAATTAGCCAATGCCTCGTTTGATAGAATTAACATTCAGCTCTCAACACAAAATCTCAATAAAAACAACTTGAGTGCTGCGATAAAAACCCTTGATGAATTCACAGAACAAGCTCAACAATGCATCACCGATGGCACAAAAAAACTAGCCAATATCTCCCATCTTATAGCTCAGAATGCAACTGCCGTTGATCAAAATTCCGTCGGGGCAGATCAGCTTTATTTGAGCAAGGAGAAAAAAAAGATTAGCGACAGGATATCTCAATGCCGCTTATTTTCAATCCGTGCTACAGAAGCGACTGAAGCCTATAAAACAACGATTGCCCAACTAACAGAAGACGAGGTGCTTACACGCGGTTTACCTCTATGGAATCTCATCAACGAACTGATTGCATCTCCACCTGAAAATTCATTGGGTGATTTAATACAACTTGAAATACCTACTGCACTTAAATCACCGATTTTATGGGTCGTGTTAGTGACGTCCTCATTGTTTATGTCAGCAGTGTTCTGGTTCAAACTACGTAAAACCTATTTTGCTAAACATTTTATTTATATAAAAAAACTACACATCAGGCATGCTTTATTGGTCGCCCTATGCCTGCTTACTGCTGCAATGTTTACTTATGTATTGGTGTTTTTTCCAGAAACATACGACTCTCAATTGTTTTTAAACCTATCAAAAAAATTGTTTCTTTATTTTTTATGCACCGCGCTCATCCTGTTCACATCCAAACTAAAACGCGTCAGGACATTACTCAACTCCTGTTCAATTGATCTAGGATCTTTTAAAGCAGCACTGCTGGTTTTTCTAAATTTTTACACGTTGATTTCAATGGGGCACAGTCTTAACAACAAGCTAAAACCAAGCCCCTTCCTGTTGCAATTCGAGGAATCAGTCTTACTTTTAGTGATGATCGCAACAGGGATTTATTTTATTTATTATTTATCTAACGCTCATCGGCACTTTAGTTTAATTAAACATCATAAACGCGCTATCAAGACCGTGGGTGTACTCATGTTAAGCGCTTGCGGCATTCTCACTATTTCCGGATATCATGCTTTGGCGTTTCGAACGTCTTATGCAACATTCATGACGTTTATTACCTTATTCATGACAGGATTGATAATCCATAGTATCAACAAAATGTATTATGCAACAAACCACCATGACGCTATAAAAACGAAGATCATGAACTGGTTTGGATATAAACCCGATCAAATTTTTACCGAATTACTGATATTAAAAACCATGGCTCAGTTCATTGTCATTGTCGTCAGCTTGTTTTTAATTTTGAACAGCTGGGGATTTGCTTCTTATTATATCAACTCAACCTATCACCAAATTTTATATGGCATTCACTTAGGCGGTGCTACGATTTATCCAACTCGAATCATCATGGGTGTCGCCGTTTATTGTGTACTTTATTTAGTATTTCGCAGTATTTCTACGGCAATTACTCGACAGCAACAATTTGAGGATGAAGAGGAAACTCAAGTCGCTATCGCATCCATATTTACCTACCTTGGTTTTACCTTGGCGTTAGTGAGTGCGCTATTGGTTGCGGGATTCAACTTTACCGGTCTCGCTATTGTTGCTGGTGCTTTATCGGTAGGAATTGGGCTTGGCTTACAAAGTATTGTCAATAATTTCGTGTCCGGATTGATTTTACTGATTGAGAAGCCGATTAAACCCGGTGATCGAATCAATATTGACGGCGTGGAGGGGTTTGTAAAAAAAATACGTGTTCGTTCAACCCATATCCTGACACCAGCACAAGAAGACATTATCATACCCAACTCTGATTTAATTACCCGTCGGGTGACTAATTATGTCTATAGCAATAAACAATACTCCATTAATTGCGAAATCAACGTCCCCCTAGGCAGTGATACACAATGTGTTCGAGAGCTATTGTTGGAAGCGGCGAATAACCATGAGGACGTCATCAAAACGGGTCGCAACAAACCTTATGTTTTATTTAGCTCGTTTGGTGAGAAATCACTCGTGTTTAAATTATGTTGTTTAATCAAGGACGTTAATAAAAAACTATTGGTGCAAAGCGATTTAAATTTTGCCATTGACGAACTGTTACGTGAGAAAAAAATATGACCATCCAAAATGGGTTGCTGTTAATGAATATTGGGTCTCCCAAGGCGCCCGACACATCATCTGTTCGTCGCTATTTGCATACGTTTTTGTCTGACTATCGCGTCATTAATTTACCTGCACCCCTTCGATACTTATTGCTGTACGCGTTTATTCTACCGTTTAGACCGCGCCGCTCAGCACATGCCTACCAAGAGATATGGACCTCCGAAGGCTCTCCTTTGATGAAGCACAGTCAAGACCTGTGCGACAAGTTACAAGTACGCCTTGGTACGCAATGCAAAGTCGTCTTAGGCATGCGGTATAGTGAACCTAGCATTTCAGACGCGTTAGAGCAATTAAAAGACTGCAAACACATCACGATTTTGCCTCTCTATCCGCAATATTCATCAGCAGCCACTGGATCTGCCATAGAAAAAGTACTCCGTGAAATGGCTCCAAAGGCGATTTTCCCCTCCATGACCATTATTCGTGACTTCTATCAACATCCAGCATTTATTAGCGCTCAAGCCGCTAAAATAAAACCGTATATTGCGGACCACGATTATCTCTTGTTTAGTTATCATGGCTTACCTGAAAATCAACTAGAAAAAGAAGGCTGCAAACCGGTGTGCATAGCAAATTGTCCACCCAAGTCGGCCCAAAACCAAGGCTGCTATCGCGCTCAATGCCAACAAACATCGGCTTTACTGGCCAACGAAATCGGTTTAACAGACTATGCCACATCTTTTCAATCAAGATTAGGCAAAACCCCTTGGATTAAACCTTATACGGATCTCATCCTCACCGATCTAGCTGCTCGTGGCATCAAACGCTTAGCAGTAGCTTGCCCATCATTTGTTTCAGATTGCCTTGAAACATTAGAAGAAATCGGCATTCGGGCTAGAGAACAATGGATTGAAGCTGGTGGTGAAGAGTTAACATTAATTCCGTGTATGAATGCTGATGATCAGTGGGTTGAAGCTGTTGTTACCCTTGTAGGTGATTCATAAATCTCACTCAAGAATTATTGCAAAACGTCAATTATATGCTATAAAAATATAGACAGCTTCAAGGAGAACAGCATGAGCAACAAAAAATTTGCAGAACGCCTGAACAAAGCACTGGACGACATCGGGGTTCCAGAACGCAGTGACGAGCGGGTAGACAGTTTCTCTAAACTCATCAAAGTGCCGCGATTTAAAGCCGAAGCGATATTAAATGGCAGTATGCCACTGGATGAGCATTTAATTGAAATGCTGACTCAAGAACTTGAAGTCACGAAAGCTTGGTTGTTGGGTGAAGAGTCGTAAGTCGCCCTCTTTCCTGATATGATGGTTTTTTTTCTACTAAATCATATTCTGTGCTCACTCAATCGTGTGAAACCCTAACGGGCATTGGTCCTACTATGGCCGCAAAACTTGCGCAATGCGGCATTCATACCGTACAGGATTTACTGTTTCATCTGCCGTTTCGTTATCAAGACCGAACCCGTATCACACCCATTCAGGATTTACGTGCCAATGACTGGTGTGTCATCGTGGGGCGAGTCTGTAAAACAGAAATCAAGCAGGGCAAGCGCCGTATGCTCTACTGCTATGTTGAAGACAAAACCAGTCTATTAACCTTGCGATTTTTCAATTTTAACCTACAGCAAGTTAAGCAACTTAATGATAGCAAGCAAATCCGTGCCTTTGGTGAGGTGCGTGAATTTGCAAATAAACTCGAGATGATTCACCCAGAGTATCAATTGCTGGATGACCAAGGTGAGTGTTCCGTTGAAGAAACCCTCACCCCTATTTATTCCACCACGCACGGTTTGAGCCAAACACGCCTTCGACAGTTGATTAAACGCGCCATCGCTGCCTGCCATGATGAGCTTAACCGTCTTGAATGGATGCATCCACAGCAATTGCAACAACACGGGTTTCAATCGATACACGCGGCCATTGAACAATTACACAATCCACCACCCGATATTTCATTGCAAACACTCGAGCAAGGTGTGCATCCTGCGTTAAGGCGTCTAGCATTCGATGAACTGTTGGCACAACGCTTGAGCATGCAATTCGCACGTCAACAACGCGCCACACTCACAGCACCGGCTCTGCCCTCCCAACACAAACTATTGGAGCCGTTTTTAGCCCTTTTGCCATTCGCACTCACGTCTGCGCAAACCCGGGTATATCAAGACATCAAGCAAGACTTATCACAAGAAAAACCCATGTTACGTTTGGTGCAAGGCGATGTTGGTTCAGGAAAAACAGTGGTTGCAGCCCTTGCGGCCCTTCAAGCCATTGCCAATGGTTATCAAGTGGCATTGATGGCGCCTACGGATATTTTGAGCGATCAACACACGCAAACGCTACTTAATTGGCTCACCCCCTTAGGTATTAAAGTCGGTCGATTGAGTGGGAAAATGTCGGCCAAAGATCGCCGAGTGACATTAACGGCTTTGCTTGAAAATGAATGCCAATTGATTGTCGGCACCCATGCCTTATTTCAAGACAGCGTAACCTTTGCAAAGCTAGGGCTCGTTATTATTGATGAACAGCATCGCTTTGGGGTTGAGCAACGCTTGTTGTTGCAACAAAAAGGCCAACAAGAACAGTGCATCCCTCATCAATTACTCATGACCGCCACCCCTATTCCCAGAACACTGGCCATGACGCAATTTGCACATTTGGATTTATCCAGCATTGATGAGCTGCCGCCGGGACGCACCCCAATTACCACCGCGGTCCTCAATCAAAGCAAGCGAGAATCCATTATTGTCAGTCTTGAAGCCGCCATTGCAAAAGGCCGGCAAGCTTACTGGGTATGCACGCTAATTGATGAATCTGAAAAATTACAATGCATGGCCGCCACCGCCAGCGCTGAAAATTTGCAA
>CANJSM010000072.1 GCA_947477015.1 Legionellaceae bacterium | reverse complement strand
GCGTATGTACCCAACCTCATGAATCGTGCCACCTCATCAAAATTTGAATGTGGCATTTGATCTTATTTCTTACTCTTCGTCAAATAAAACGAAATCTAATAGCTAGATTGTTGGGCCAAGGCCCAACCTACGGCAGGTTGACCAAATTTTAATGCGACAGCCGTGGAAAATACGGTAGGGCGTGTTGACAATTCATATTCTGAAGATCTACGTCGCGGGACGTCGAGATTCCAATTAATCAACAGACCCTAGTCATTTTTACTCGACTACTCTTTTTTCTGGAGCTCCGTTCATCCTGTGGGGAGCTACAATCTGCTTAACCTTGATAAATATCGAACAGTCTTTCGAGATGCATGCTGCGCAAGCTCCTAAATTGTGCATAACTTTCTTGGTTTTTTCCGGTCCACTAACAAGTAAACACTAACTGATTGATTACAATAGACTAATAAAACGATATTTAAAGCCGCATTTTATTTATCCTGTGGATAACCATGTGAATGAAGGGAAAGCGATTTTAAGTGCGGTCAAATACTCCGACCTCCATCCACACACAAGGTTTGCCCGGTAATAAACTGATTCTCTGCCAAGGCGAAGACCGCTTGAGCAATAAAGAGGGGATGCCCGTGCCGTTGTAGTGGCGTTTTGTTAATGATGTGCTGTTGTTGCACTGCATCGAGCTGATTGGCATGCTCAGGCCAAGCAATCGCACCTGGGGCTACCGCATTCACTCGCACATTTGGTGCAAATTCTCGAGCTAGTGCTTTGGTTTGCATGCTCAGCGCCGCTTTTGATTGGCAATAGATGGCATATCCTTTGAGCGGGCGGTCTGCATGGGTGTCGGTGATATTAATGATTGAACCCTGGACGGTTTTCAGGGCTGCAAAAGCCGCTTGACTGAGTAAAAAAGGTGCTTTGACGTTCACATTAAACATCTCATCCCAATCGGTATCGTTTCGCGAAAACAAAGACGCATTGTTCACCAGCAAATCGATTCGCCCTGCCCAACGCAAACTCTCGGCAATGAGTGTGTTCGCTGATTGAGCGAGCGACAAATCAGCCCTTAAAACCTTCGCGCTGTCAGGGCGTTGCTGATTCAGCTCGTAGGCCAAAGCCTTTGCCACGTCTTCAGATTGATGGCAGTGAACCACGACGCGAAAACCATTTTTATGCAAATAACGTGCTACCTCCGCTCCGATTCGTCTTGCAGCGCCAGTGATGAGTGCAACGGGGGCCTCTTGTTTGTTTGTCTGATTCAAGGTATGTTCCTGATTTTTACAATATTGATTGATGATGAGCTTATTCGAACAACTATGCAACCGCATCCAACAGGATCCAATACCATTTTCGGACTTCATGCAAGCCGCACTGTATACGCCCAATCTTGGTTATTATACCGCAGGTTTGCAGAAATTTGGACCGGGTGGTGATTTTATTACAGCACCTGAATTAACCCCGTTATTTGGACAAACCTTAGCAAACCAATGCCAGCAAATACTGGTTGCGCTAGATAGCCCGATTATTTTTGAGTTTGGTGCGGGATCAGGTCGATTGTGTGTTGATGTGCTAAAACAACTGGACAAGCTCAGCTGCTTGCCCACTGCATATCATATTCTTGAAGTCAGCGGTTCTCTTCGCCAACGACAACAGGAATTGATTCAACGTGAAATACCTCATTTGGCAGACAAAGTTCAATGGCTTTCTTCGTGGCCTACTCAACCTTTTAATGGCGTTGTGATTGCAAATGAAGTCTTGGATGCAATGCCCGTGACACGATTTTTACAAACATCCGATGGCATATTGGAAAGTTTTATCGGGTTAAATGATCAAGGACAGCTAGAAGAGGTATTTCGGCCGACGACCGATTCGCGTCTGCTCACACAAGTTGCAACGGTTTTGTCGCCAGAGATAAGTCCCTATCTGTCTGAAGTGAATTTATTCATCGATGACTGGCTACAGCAATGCTTTAACATGTTAAACAAAGGCGCGGTATTTTTAGTGGATTATGGTTTTCCTCGACATGAATATTATCACCCCGACCGCCACCAAGGGACCTTGATGTGTCATTATCATCATCAGGCGCACACGAATCCATTGATACACATTGGCGAGCAGGACATCACCGCACACGTTGATTTTACTCATGTTGCGGATGCCGCTGTAGCTGCAGGGTTTCATGTCGCCGGATTTACCAATCAAGCCTCTTTTTTGCTAGCGAATGGTTTGTTAAACTACTTATCTGACATCGTGGATGATCGTGAACGCGTGAACAGCCAACAAGCGGTGAAGCAGCTGATACAGCCGAATGAAATGGGTGAATTATTTAAAGTCATTGGATTGACTAAACAACTGGATTTAGCGCTAAATGGTTTCCAATTGAATGATAAACGAATGAGCTTGTGATAAGTGTGATTTAACATAAAGGCTGATATAACATGACCCGATACTTGACCACCGTAGAACTGCAAAAAGAATCAATGAAATTTTCTGCAGGCCACACCACTATTTTTTCGGCAACCGATCGCGAGCCATTGCACGGCCATATGTACGGGGTGTATCTAGCATTAACCACCTGGATTGAAGACAATGGCATGACCTTTGATTATCGCTATTACAAAGAGCGCATTCACGTGTTGTGCAAACACTTAAATCAAACGTTTTTAATGCCTCAACATTCACCTTTTTTGCAATACGCAGAAGATGATGAGTACTATTATTTTACGTTTAATCATAAAAAAATACCGTTTTTAAAAGAAGACGTGACACTGATGCCCTTAACCAATATTACCGTTGAAGAATTATCACGTTGGTTTGTCACCGAATTGATTAAAGACACGGACGAATTGGATCGCCATCGCATTGAAAACATTGTTGTAAAAGTGTTTTCAGCACCCGGTCAATCAGCCAGTCATTCTTGGCAACGCGCCTGAATGTCAGACTGCGACGTGATGAGTGAAACGCAAGCAGCATGCCCAGTCGTTTCGCCCTCACCCCGTGTTTATCACGTTTGCATTCCCCATACCCACCGTGATTTTTTCGATTACATCCTCGCCGATACAGTGCCTCGTATCGGTAGCCGTGTTTGGGTTCCGTTTCGTAATACCACTCGCCTAGGCTTAGTGATTGGCCATGGTTCATCTGAAAAATCAGGCATCACATTGAAACCCATTGCCTCGGTCATCGATGAACGACCGCTGCTATCGAAAGAGTTATTAAACCTATGCCGTTGGATCAGTCGCTATTATCAGTCGCCTCTGTCTGAAGTGATCCCTTTGGCTCTGCCTAAAAAATACCGAAAAGGCGATCCGTGTCAGTTGCCCGTCAGTGAGCATTATCAATTGACCCTCACGCCAGAATTGGCACACAAAAAACTGGGTGCAAAAGCACCTCGACAACATGCTTTGGTAGATTTTATTGCGTCAAAAAGTCGATGTACTCACGGCTCAGAACCATCTTTTGTATCAAAAAAAATGGTGATGCATGAAGGATTTTCTGCCTCCCAAATCAAGGCATTATTAACAAACGACATCATCACCACAACAGAACAACTTCTCTTGCCAATATCACCAAATCCCTCACCCGATGAACCCTTGCCTTTAAATGAAGAGCAAAGCCTAGCCGTTGAAGCCATCTGCAACCAGTTACCAAGCTATCGATGTTTTCTGTTGCAAGGCGTAACGGGTAGCGGCAAAACAGAGGTGTATTTGCAAGTCATTGCCCAAGTGCTAGCCTCAGGCCAGCAAGTACTGGTACTGGTGCCTGAAATTGGCCTGACGCCACAGTTATTGTCTCGTTTTACTGCGCGTTTTCGAGAACCGATAGTCGTCATTCACTCTCACTTGAATGACACCGAACGGCAACAAGCTTGGCAATTGGCTGCGGACGATCAAATCAAATTGGTCATTGGCACGCGGTCCGCTATTTTTACTCCGATGCCAACCTTAGGATTAATTGTCATTGATGAAGAGCATGATGCCTCCCTCAAACAAATGGATGGTGTGCGCTATTCCGCTCGGGATACAGCACTCATGCGTGCGCACACGGCAAATATTCCAATTATCTTGGGCTCTGCAACCCCTAGTCTTGAAAGCTTGCATAATTGCGCACTTAAAAAATACACGTTACTGCCTTTGAATCAAAAAGCATTAGCCAGCACACCACTCCACTATCAGATATTGGATATTCGCAATCAAGTTTTGCAGCACGGTTTAGCCAGTTCAACCCTAGCCTCTATTCATGAACACCTACAGCAACAAAATCAAGTGCTGGTCTTCATCAATCGCCGCGGTTTTTCTCCGGTTTTATTGTGTCATCAATGCGGATGGATGGCCGATTGCAGTGCTTGTGAGAGTCATCTGACTTTGCATCGGGGTATACATCGACTCATGTGCCATCACTGCGGGTTGGTGCAGAGGGTGCCAACTCAATGTCCAACATGCCACAGTAGCGAATTATTGCCGATAGGCATTGGTACGCAACGAGTGCATGATTATTTAGTGACGCAATGCCCAAATGTCTCCATCGTTCGCATTGACCGTGATGAAGTCAGCAAAAAACACGCACTTGACGAGCAATTGGCACGCATCGCTTCGGGCGAGGCGCAATTGATCATCGGCACACAAATGCTGGCTAAAGGGCATCATTTTCCTCGTTTGACATTGGTGGTTGTTCTTGATACAGACAATGGTTTTTATAATCAAGATTTTCGCGCGTTGGAGCGTTTGGGGCAATTATTAACGCAAGTAGCCGGCCGCGCAGGTCGAGCCGAATTTCCAGGGCAAGTCATCATTCAAACGCATTTGCCGCAGCACCCTTTACTAAATACGCTCATCCAAAAAGGATACAATCCCTTTGCGCAATCGCTACTATCGATGCGTCAAGACGCAGCCATGCCACCCTTTCATTATCTTGCCATGTTACGCGCACAAAGTAACGACCAAGCGTCGTTATTAGGGTTTTTACATGCTGTAAAAGAGGGCTTACGTGCAGCAGCAATCGAAACATTAGGACCAGCACCAGCTCCTCTCGCCAAAAAAGCAAACCAACATCGCATGCAATTGCTTCTCAAATCGCCTTCGCGGCAAAAACTGCATGCGTCGCTAACACAGTTACGTGCCGGGTTAAGTCACAATAAGCTAGCACAGAGGGTTCGTTGGAGCCTCGATGTCGACCCCATGGACTTGTCATAATTTTTTATTAAAAATACTATTCCAAATCGTTTGCATTTAGTATAGCCTGTAAAAAGCACATGACTAACATAGGGAGATAATTTGTGCGCACTATAGGTTTAGTTTCACTCTTAGCAATGAGTGCCTCAATAGGCGTTCATGCAAATGAGCTTGGCTCATCTGCAAAAAACACCATTATAGATAAAAAAGAAGCTGCTAATTATAAAGTTTCGAATGACCGCGAAGTGTACTTGCAGGTTGCAACCTTTAAACAAGCAAACAACGCTGTAAAGTATAAACGCCATATATCCTCTCTCACAAAATACCCTGTATCCATTAAGGTACGTGGTCATTTTCATGTTGTTCTCGTGGGTCCGATCAACGACACAGCTGATTTGAGGGAACTCGCTAAAACACTACTCAACAAATCATCTCTTGTCGTCAAGCACAACAACACAATGGCAACCGAATCTGTTGAACAGAGGGAAAACCATAAAGCTGTCAACGGATTATCACAGGGCACCTACTCAAGCAAAATGGGTTCTGTTCTTGCGCAATCCGAGTTTACCCCGTTTATCTCAGGGGAAGGTCTGTTTTCATGGCCTACAGTGAAAGGGTTTACCATTACTACCCCCCCTCCCGAGACTAATGTAGGGACATCAAAGATTAATAACCGCGGCTGGGGTGGGCGTGTCGCAGCAGGAATAATGACTCCGGTTAGCGAGCGCTTTGCATATAGCGGTGAAGTGGCATGGGGTTATTACGGACACACACAAATGCCTGTAGTGTTCGATAAACCGCTTTCTAAAACGGACATCAATACCGGATTAGGCAATACAACAGGTAGCCTTGAGCGTTGGGGGTTTGATGTGCTTGCAGGTTTATTGTACACCCAACCTAAGTACGACTTATACGTTAAAGCAGGTGCGCTATTCCAAAATCTCCGTGTTAACTTGTCGGATATGGTCGTGAATCTTGAGCAAGGCAGTATTTCAACCAACTCCAACATACCCGCGGTGTTACCAGAAATTAAATTAGGAGCGGCCTATCATATTACTGACCATTTGGGAGCAAACGTCTCATGGATGTATGCTTTTGGTGGTCAATTTGATGTGAAACTCCCTTATAACAACGTGAATGGTGTAGGTAAAATTGGGGCGTCGAGTTTGGAGCTAAAAAATCCATCGATGAACGTCGTAATGTTTGGTCTTGAATATCGATTTGGTTGAGGCTCACCTTTCGATTTTATGCAGATAGTTTAAAAATTCCAATAGAGAAAATTGGAGTGGATATTGACTGACAAGGAGATTTAAATGAAAGATAAAATGATGAAGTTATTAATGCTAGTACTCTGCGGAGCTGGATCGTCTAATTTATTAGCTGGAGACATGGGAGCCGTACATCAGAAAGAAGCACCTTATTTTAAACCGTTTATTTCCGGTGAAGGGCTTTATTCTTGGCCTAAGATACATGGCTATACCATGAACATACCTGCTCCAGATACAAACACCGGTGTTTCTGATGTCAATAACCGTGGTTGGGGAGGTCGAGTTGCAGCAGGTGTCATGCACTCCATGACGGAACTTTTTGCACTGAGTGGTGAAATTGGTTGGGGGTACTATGGACACACACAAATGCCCATACGCTTCTCCTCTCCATTGACAGCAAATGCAATAGCACAAGGGCTAGGCAAGACAACGGGTAATTTGGACCTGTGGGGGTTCGATGTATTAATTGGCCTAATGTACACCCAACCCAAATATGACCTGTATTTCAAAGCAGGTGCATTGTTCGAAAATATGCGCGTTGGCTTGGCGGATATTGTGATGAATAGTTCGGGCGGTACTTTGACAATAAACAGTACTTCCCCGGGCGTGCTGCCAGAAATTAAACTTGGCGCGGCTTATCATATCACAGAAAAATTGGCTGCAAACGTGTCATGGATGTACGCTTTTGGTGGCCCATACGACGTGACCCTTCCCTATAACAATGTGAATTCAGTCGGTTATCTTGGTGCAATGGCTACGGAATTGAAAAACCCATCCATGAATGTCCTGATGTTTGGTCTTGAATACCGATTCGCTTGATTGAATCATCTGATCTATCTAAAAAAGGCAACCCAATGGGTTGCCTTTTTTGTATTGTCATTCAACCCATTTCAACCGTTCACTTTCGCATCCCAAAACACCATGTGCTCAGGCTTTATCGTTTGACTTAAATGCTCTAAAGCAATGTCTATTTTTTCTTTTGTATCAAAAAACTCAATAGTCAATGGTAAATCCAAAGAAAAATCAAGCAACGACACACTATGAGATCCTGCATCACCAAAACCACTGATGGCACGAAAAACACTGACGCCTCGAATGTTGGCTTCTGTTTTTAGGTACTTAACAATGTCTTTGAGCAAGTGTGAGGACTCCATGACATAAACTCTAACCATAACTACATCGATTGTTTTCATACCTGCCTTCCTCCTATCACACCAATCCATACAGCCAATAAGCACAACGAAACGTTCAATACCACATTCAATCCTGCACTAAGCCATGCTCCGTTTTCAAACAGATTAAGCGTTTCAATCGACAAGGTAGAAAACGTGGTGTAGCCACCTAACAACCCTATTAATAAAAAAGATCTTAACTGTGGGGCAATGGAGTCAAATCGTTCTGAGATGATGACAAACAGCACGCCCATTAATAGGCAGCCACTCACATTAACAACCAACGTGCCATAGGGAAATTGGCGGCCTAAAAAATAATAAGTGCCATTGGCTATCCAATAACGAAAAACGCCTCCCAAGCCTGCACCTAAAAAAATCCATAACGTATTCATGATATTGTTCCTAGCTACAAAACCGCTTGCTTATAACGTTGAATAGTCGTCTCCAACCCCAAATACAACGCGTCACTAATCAAAGCATGGCCAATACTGACCTCATCAATCCATGGGATCGTCTTAATAAAATAAGACAAGTTTTCGAGATCTAAATCATGGCCAGCATTTAATTGCAAACCCAACCGTCGTGCTTCAATCGCGGCCTCAAGGTAGGGTTGTATTGCTTTTTCAGGATCAACTGGAAACTGTTTTGCATATGCTTCCGTATAGAGCTCGATACGATCCGTGCCTGTTTTTGCAGCATGCTTGACTGCGTTGATATCGGGATCTAAAAAAATAGACACACGAATGCCTGCCGATTTAAATAGACTGACCACCTCTGTCAAATAGGATTGATGTTTGACCGTATCCCAGCCATGATTAGACGTTAATTGATCCAAAGCATCGGGCACTAACGTCACCTGTTCAGGCTTCACGGCTAAAACCAAATCGATAAAACGTTGTTCTTTGGGATTTCCTTCAATATTAAACTCAGTCGTGATCACCTCTTTGATGTCATAGACATCTTGATAACGAATATGTCGCTCATCAGGCCGTGGATGGACGGTAATACCATCGGCTCCAAATTGTTGAATAGCCACTGCTGCATTGACAACATTCGGCACATCACCGCCCCTCGCATTTCTCAATGTCGCAATTTTATTAATATTCACTGATAATCGGCTCATGGATTTACCTTTTGTAAAAAATCATGTTCTTTTTCCATGATAAGGGGTTAGTATAGTATTTGACAACTCGATCAAGTGTTTATACAGTAATTATGGAATTCAAATTCTCCAAATCGATAGGGACATCATGAACATTGTTCTTAAAGTAGCTGCGTTGTTATGCATGAGCCATACCGCTTGTGCCGGATTAATTTACGGACTGGAGCAAATCAAAAACGAATCTTCACACGTTCATTATCCTGCCTACGTCCAGATGGGTAGTTTTCCAACGCAACAAAGGGCTGAACAATTTCAACATCATGTCCGCCTAGACACCAAGATACCCGTTAATATTGAATCCGCTCCTAATCGATACCGCGTTCGAGTTGGGCCATTTCTCAATCAAAACGCGTTACAGGCATTTTGCCGTGACATGCCCAACAAAAAATATATATTTAGATCCACAAACAAACAACATCGTCGCATTCGCATCGTGCTAATAGATAATTTTATCCCTAAAACCAACAGCGAACAGCCGGCATCACTCACACCCTCAACCAGCAAGCCCCCTGTAATATCGAAGCCAACGCGGCCGGGCAGCGGCTTTTCCCTTATCAATGTTCTTAAAAAAATTCACGCGAAAAAATCCATTCAGGTCGGCGGCTTTGTGGCCCATCAAGGAACAGCTCAAGACATTAACATTGAAGGCCTCGTTGGCGACCATTTTTCAGTAAGCAATCACAATCCTTCAAATGCTCTGGTAGGTGCTGGGTATTACGTGGATGGCCAGGAAACCGATCGATTTAACTTATCTTATGGGATCAACGCATTTTATTTACCCAAAACTACTGTGAGCGGTTTGGTCACGCAAGAAAAACAAGTGACTAACCTCAGTTATCAATATTCAATCACCCATTACCCGATCTATTTTGGAGCCAAGGCGCTCATAAAAAACAAAAAAAGTGATCGCTACACTGTCACACTGGATGCAGGACTAGGCCCTAACATCACCTCAACCAGCTCTGTTACCGAAACATCACTGGATGGTTTTACGATACCCGACAAAACCTATTCAGGGCGAACAACCGCTACATTTAGCGCAATGGCGGGACTAGGAATACAAATGAATAATGCGTTTGGACAAACGCCGCTTGAATGCGGGTACCGTTTTTTCTATTTAGGTCAAGGCGCCTTTAATTCACTCAGCAATCAGCTGCTGAATGGTTTTAATACCGGCCACAATTATGCAAATGCACTAGTTTGTACCTTAACAAAATAGGTTGAAACATGACATGAAACGTATTTTAACAACCCTGTATGTATTATGTGCTCTTTTAGCCAGCCAAACAGCGGCAAGTGCTGGCGTACTGTTTAATGTTCTCGCTACCGGGACGCCTGCCAACTTGAGCATTACCTTATGCCTGAATGAAAAAGCACCCTTTACCTGCAGGAACTACAATGTATCGGCATTAAACTTAAGCCTCACCACCACAACACCTAATCATTTTTATCCGGCTGCCGGGATAAAAATCAATACACCAGGTTATAGCATAACCAACGCCGGTTTAGCTTGCACACCAAGCGCCAGTGGGTATTGTGTTTTTTCTGTTAGCAATATACAGGCTAAAACGTTTACCATTGTATCCAATAGTGCTCTGGTGTTAAGCCCTTCTGCGCTACCTAACGGCACTCTATATACCCCATACACTCAAAACATAACCGTTACAGGGGGTGCCGCACCGTATACGTTCACCGTGACTTCAGGCACCTTACCAGCAGGGCTGACCTTAAACCCAAACACCGGCGTCATTTCAGGCACACCTATCACAGACTCCAACTACGCATTCACTATTGAGGCTACCGACTCAAACAGCATTTCCGGCTCGAACGCATATTCAATCAGTATCAGTGGCCCTCTGGCAATAAACCCACCGACATTACCCCAAGGACACCTCAACACGGCTTACAGCCAAACCATCACAGCCAGTGGTGGAGTGGCGCCTTACGTTTATACCATTACATCAGGCAGTCTGCCCGCGGGCCTTACATTAAATCCGACCACCGGGCTCATTTCCGGCACACCCGTCAGTGATAACACTTACCCATTCACCATCAAAGCCACCGACTCTCAACTCAACACCGGCTCGGAACAATACTCCATCAACATCAGTGGCTCCTTGGCGCTAAACCCATCCACATTACCCCGAGGGGCATTGAACACGGTCTATAATCAAACCATCACAGCAAGTGGTGGCGTGGGACCCTATACTTACACCGTTTCTTCAGGCACCTTGCCCACGGGCCTGTCGCTAAATACCAGCACGGGCGTGATATC
>CANJSM010000071.1 GCA_947477015.1 Legionellaceae bacterium | reverse complement strand
AGGGTGCTGTCGGAGCACAAGGTGCTCAAGGAGCTGAGGGTACTCAAGGTGTTGTAGGAGCACAAGGTGCTCAGGGTGCTGTGGGCGCTCAAGGAACACAAGGTACTCAGGGTGCTGTGGGCGCTCAAGGAACACAAGGTACTCAGGGTGCTGTAGGTGCGCAAGGAACACAAGGTGCTCAGGGTGCTGTAGGCGCGCAAGGAACACAAGGTGCTCAGGGTGCTGTAGGCGCTCAAGGAACGCAAGGTGCTCAAGGTGCTCAAGGTGCTGAAGGCGCTCAAGGAACACAAGGTGCGACAGGCGGCGCCACTTATGTCGTGGGTCAAAGCGGAGTAGAAGGTGGTACCGTTTTTTGGGTGGATTCATCAGGGCAAAATGGTTTGGTTGCCCTTACTATTTTAGGTGCTACTGGGGCTGCTAGTACATACGCAGCTAATGGGGCAACTAGCACCCTCTCCGGCGCGCAATCGTGGGGAGTGTATGGTGGTGTTGCGAATACAGTAGTATTGAATAGCACTAATGCAGCAACAGGAACAGCAACTTATCAAGGAAGTATCAGTTATTTAACAGCGCTATACGGAGCGACGTTTGATGGAACGTTATGCACATATAATGTCGGCACGCCTTCTCCCGAGATGAAGGCTCTCCCCCCGCCAGCAATAGTCGGTCAATGTTTGTGGGATTGGTATATTCCTTCAGCGTATGAAGCCGCTTTAATGTGCAACAGTAACGTTCTTGACGGCATTAATATTTTTTGGACATCAACAGAAACTTCTCCGACAGCTGCGTATGCCTTCTACTGCGGAGTTGATTGCTCTTCGGGACTACAAATAGTTTCCGGGCCTGCTACCAACACTCAATCATGTACATTATATCCTGATGAATTAAAATCAATTGCACATCCGACTTATTTAATTCGTCGTTATTAGGAGCAGCTGGTGCTTAGCTTAGTATTACCTGAGCTTGAGTTATACATAACAAACGTCAAGCTCAGGTAATTACTCAGTCTTTATAAAAGATATCTAAAGCGAGCTCTGATCACATGTTTTGGGACCAGTGCAGACAGGTGGTCCATTTATGGTGCAGGTGGATTGAATCTGAATACCTTGTTGGGTTGTAATGGTTGTACCGGGTTTATAACTAGATGGATATATGATTGTACCTGAGCATGATGGTATATTCGTTCCCGAAGTGATTGTGGAGGTACAGGTATTAGTTACTGTACAGCTATAGTTTTGGCAAGTTGAACTTGCGGGGCAGATTGCTTTAGTGCAGACAGGTGGTTTGTTGCCTGAAGAGTAGATGTATGCAGAACCGCAATTTCCGTTGGTTAAAGCGGCAGTCTTTGTATTGCCTATTAGGCTAAATCCTGTTGAAGTTATACTATTTGTGCAAGTGGCTGAGGCAGATGTTGCCCCCGCTGGAGCGGGGGTAGTACCCGAAAAACTAGTACATTTCTCATTAGACCCCGTAGTTAAGCATATGTAAGTATTGGACATTTTGCAGCCGGTTGCTGCTGTAACAACAGAACAACTGAGTACGTTCCCATAATCCTTTTTCATATTTGTCATGCATGAACCGCTTTGATTTCCCGGAGCATATCCACCTTGAACAAGACACGCTGAGTAACAAGTGGCACCAACAGAAGAAGAAAAACCCAGTATCGCGATAACTAAAGAAACTGAAGAAAAAACAAAGAAAACAGAATTTTTATTAGCTTTTATAGCCAAATATCTACGATCTTTCATGTTTATTCTCCCTGTCTTATAATTATTTATTGAGCATTACTTTGTTAATTTGAATTAAATCGGCGCACTCCTATACATTAGGTATAGTATAGAAAATACCATTAAGCAAAGTTGATGAGCAAACAACAAGAAATAAAACATAAGTTGCGTGTTTTTTTGCGATTGGTAGGTAGCCTTTAACCAATTAGTACTCATCAGGCCCCTTTGATTCGGTGAATGGTAACAAAACCAGATAGTTAATCTATGTTTACCCCCCCCACCCTCAATCCTCAGTTGACAATCACGTTCAAGTTTGTGAGTATTCAGCCCGTGGTTGTTAGACTATTGGAGAATGGGCAAGGTTATGTGACCGAAAGTACCTTCTTCGCTTCAACCAAAGTCGTGGGACGAAGGATGCTGACATGATGACAGAGGCTAACATATCATGAAGATATTGTTTTCTATAAAAAAGTGTTGTGGTAATTTATTACCTGATGGTTTCAAAAAATATCAACTGACACTTTATCTATTGACACTGGTGTTATGTTTTCTGTGTTTTCAACATGGAGACCTGTTTCATACTATTATATCTGCGAAAGCTTATCTCAACGGGCATTTTTTAGACTTTTATGACTACAATAAGCCAATAGTATCTGGTAATGATTATTTCCCGTTGTTATACCTTATTTTTGCATTGTGGCTTTTGCCACTAAAAGCATTGGGTTTGTTGGGGCCTGCAAAGAGCTTAACCGTTGTTGTTATTGTATGGTCAAAATTATTGTTGGTTAGCTGTTTTGTCGGCCTTGCAGTTATAACTTACAAAATCAGCACTGTATTGACTGATGGTGATGTTAAACAATCACAACTCACCGCTGCAATTTTTGCAACAAACCCTATCGCGGTGTTTGCGGTATTTATTTTTGGTCAATATGATGTGATTGGATTGTTAATAGCACTGACTGGCTTTTATTTTTATTTACAAAAAAAAATGGTTACATGTGCTGGTTTGTTTTCACTCGCCATATCTTGCAAATTTTTTCCACTGGTTATATTTATTCCACTCTTGTTATTAAGTGAAAAAAAACCCAGTCAACTCCTGAAATATATTGGCATTGCAGCAGCCCTTCCTTTGCTACAAATTGCGATATACTGGCATAATGAGGCGTTTCGTTCATATACTCTATTTGGTGGTGTGGCGGCTGGCAGGCTGGGTTCATTGTCTGAGTTATGGCTATCGGCTCAACTCCATATTCCCTACTTGATTATTGTTTATTTCATTTTGTGCCTCTATGCGTATATCAAAGAACCAGACAGTGAAATCGAATTTAAAAAAATAAGTGTGTTTTTGTGCGCTGTCGCGTACGGAGTGTTTTTTTCAACCGTTGTATGGCATCCTCAATGGTTAATTTATATTACGCCGTTTTTCGCATTATCTAGCATTTATCTTATGCAGAAAGAAAAATTCTATCTCATTGAACTCCTAGGAGTTTGCGCATATTTTTTTCTTGTGGTTGTTTTTTTTCCAAAAAATGTGGATGCAACCTTGTTGAATAGTGGCTTACTATCTAGATTGTTTGTTTCAAACCCAATCATTCTTGCTGATGCGCTCTCTCATGCCAAGTTTATTTGTATCATGAGAGGGATTTTTTTGATTTATTTATTTCTACCGATACTCATGTTTATTTTTCAGAAAAGAAATGCGCTCGTCTCGGCCAGCATAAACACTCAAATGCGTTATTTTAACTGCCGGTTTATTCTGGGTTTAGCCTTTTTTCTGGTGCCGATATTTTTTTGCGCTTTAATGCCACTTTGGTTGCCTTAAAGTTCATCAATTAAGAGCGTTTATTTTATGACAAACTACAAACGGCCAGTATTCCCAAGTAACTCGCTACCTAGAGTGGTCATTATAGGTTCTGAAGATGAACTGAACCTGCATTCCAGTCAGTTTGCAGAGTATGAAGCGACTGAACTCAACGTGATACAGCTGAAAAATGATGATCATATAGATGATGTACTGGCGCATTTTAACCCTGATGCCATCATTACAATTGGCAAAGAGAGCAGTGATTTTCCAGGGTTGTACCGTCAATCAATCGATGTTCGCAGGCGTTGGATACATCTGGAGCAGGTGGTATCTAATCTCGGTGATATCGCATATCAATGTGCATCACAATATATATTGACCAGTGATTATGAAGAAACGCCATTAATCAGTTTTTTTACACCCATGTACAATACAGGTGAAACCTTATTGAAAACGTATGAGTCGGTTAAAAATCAACTGTATACGAATTGGGAGTGGGTTCTAGTGAATGACTCTACTGACGAAGGGTTCACATATGAGATTGCTGAAAAAATTGCAGTATCGGATTGTCGAGTTAAACTCTATGATTTCAAAAAAAAATCAGGTGGCATTGTAGGGGAAGCTAAATATAGAGCCGCAGCACTCTGTAAGGGCAGGTATTTAATGGAGTTGGATCATGATGACTATGTCTTACCTGAAGCAGGTTATCTCATGGTTGCAGCGTTTAAAAAATACCCCGATTGCAAATTTGTATATTCGGACTGCGCTGAAATAGATGTCAATCACAATAGCTTAGGATATGGAGATGATTTTGCATTGGGGTATGGGTCTTACAAAGAAGAAACATATCATGGAGTCCGGTATCAAGTTATCAATGCACCCAATATAAATCCAAAAACAATAAGGCATATTGTCGGCATTCCAAATCATTTCAGAGCATGGGATCGAGTATTTTATCATTCGATTGGGGGTCACAATAGACGATTGACCATTGCAGATGATTATGAGCTTGTTATCCGCACATTTTTAAAGACCAAAATGGTAAGAATCCCTAAATTACTGTATCTTCAGTTTCATCATGAATCGAATACACATCATTTAACAAGAAAAGATATACAACGGCGAGTCAGAACGATTAGAGAGTATTACAATGAAAAAATACATCAACGATTTCTTGAACTAGGAGTAGAAGATTGGGCTTATAGTTACGCTGATCCAGTGATGTGCCCTAGTAGATTTGGAGCGGAAGAGAACGCTGTAAATTACACATTTATATAGAGGGAGATGATAATGAATCCTGGTGATGTTTATTGGGCGGATCTAATCACCTTATTGTTGGGCCAAGGCCCAACCTACGTCAGGTTGACCAAATTTTAATGAACATCCCTGGATCCCTTATCCCTGAAATCGATGATTCACACTAATTGGTTTGGCATGTTTTTCAATGTAATGAATGATCTTACCCGCAATATTCACGTGCGTGGTGTTTTCTATGCCTTCAAGGCCTGGGGATGAGTTGATTTCTAAGACCAATGGCCCGTGATTGGAGCGGACTAAGTCAACGCCGGCTACTTTTAACCCCATGGTTTTTGCCGCGGCGATGGCGATGGCGCGTTCTTGAGGGGATAGTTTTACTTTCAGCGCTTTACCCCCTTGGTGCACATTGGCGCGAAATTCGCCTTCTTTGGCTTGGCGCTTCATGGCGGCGACTACTTTGTCACCGATGACGAAACAACGAATATCTGTTCCGCGTGATTCTTTAATGTATTCTTGCACCAGAATGTTAGCATGCATTTCTTTGAAGGCATTGATAATGCTGACGGCAGATTGGTGGCTGTCGGCAAAAATAACGCCTTTGCCTTGGGTGCCTTCTAAAAGTTTAATCACCAAAGGGGCGCCGCCGACCATGCGAATTAAATCTTCCGTGTTATCTGGGGATTGAGCAAAACCAGTTAATGGCATGGCAATGCCTTTACGGGCTAGCAATTGTAGGGAGCGAAATTTATCGCGCGACCGTGCGATGGCAATCGATTCATTGACCGCATACATGCCCATGGTTTCCATGTGGCGTAAAACGGCTGTTCCATAAAACGTATTGGAGGCACCAATCCGTGGAATCACCGCATCAAATTGAGGCAATAGCTCGCCACCCCGATAGTGAACCGTAGGTGAGGAGGCGGCAACGTTCATGTAGCAAAAAAGAGGGTTAATGATTCGCATCTCATGGCCTGCTTCAATGCCTGCTTCAACCAAGCGTTTGTGAGAGTAGAGCTTGGGGTTGGTTGCCAATATAGCAATTTTCATTTTGTTTCCTTTGTTCAACATTGGATATACGGTTCACTCTAACGTTAGGCGACCAACAGCATATAATCTTGAGCCAGTAATTCGGCTTGATGGGGTGTTGTAAAAAACGCCACAAGCTCCCCTTTAGGGTTAAAGAGCATGATGCTTCCTGTATGCTCTATGTCGTAATTTTCAGTATCCTCGCCACCTTTGCGCGTGACTTTAAGGTAGGCGATGCCTAATTCCTGTGTCATGGCCTTGATGGCGTCAGTTTGTCCTCGGGCACCTTTAAAATGCACGTCAAAGGCTTTCACGTAGTGGCCTAATTTCGTCAAGCTATCGCGTTCGGGATCGACTGAAATCATCACCACTTGCGGCAAAGTCTTAACCCCTTTTGTTTGCAGCAAACGGTAGGTTTTTCCAAGTTCCGCCATGGTGGTTGGGCACATGTAACCGCAATGCGTGAATCCAAAAAACACCATGGTCCACGAGCCTTGTAAATTGGCATTGTTGAATGGTTTGCCATCGATGCCGGTTAAAGAAAATGGCTGTATCGCTCGAGGTGTGTCTAGGAGTGTGCCGTGCAATTGGCTGGCATCTATGGTTTTTTTCGTATGCACGTGTTGCGACACGAAAAGGCCCGCACTCAATGCAACGATTGCCAATAAAATAACGATGGTCAATCTAAGGCGTTTTGTTTTGTCCGGCATCTTCAACTCTCCTACAAATAATGATCGACTAACAACAATACGAATAACACCATCAAATAGACGATGGAGAATCGGAACGTTTGCATCGCAACCCGCGCTTCAGTGGTGCGGTATAGGGCTATCGCCCAGTACATAAAGCGGGCTCCAATGACCATGGCACCGGCTAAATAAAACCACCCGCTCATGCCCACCAAAAAGGGCAGGACACTGACTACCCATAATAAAATCGTATATAACAACACATTTAACTTGGTATGCTGAATACCATGCGTTACGGGCAGCATGGGAATCTCGGCTTGTTTATAATCTTCAAATCGATAGATGGCCAATGCCCAAAAATGCGGCGGCGTCCATGTGAAAATAATTAACACCAGCAACAAAGCCTGTGGATCCAACTGGTTAGTGACCGCAGTCCAACCCAACAAAGGGGGAGCAGCGCCTGCCAAGCCGCCAATCACAATGTTTTGTGGGGTAGCTCGTTTGAGGTAACCCGTGTACACGCCGGCATAGCCTATTATTGTTATAAATGAGAGCACGGCAGTCAATGTGTTTACAAGGCAGTTTAACACAATCAAACCAAAAATGCCCAATATAATCGCAAATGCAACAGCTTGTCGCACAGATACTCGCCCTTGTGCAACAGGTCGCTTCTTTGTCCGCGCCATGATGGCATCAATTCGCTTGTCGACTAAATGGTTGATGGCAGCCGCACTGCCGGCGCACAAGCCAATCCCAAAGAGCGTTGCAAAGAGCGTGCGTAACGAAACCCAACCCGGTGCTGCCAAATACATGCCCACGACAACCGTTAGCAACATCAGTGCCACGACACGCGGTTTACATAATTCTAAATAGTCTTGTCCCATACGGCTGTAACGAGACATCATACTAGCCGGCATAGAGCGCCCCTTTTGTTGATTTGGCAAAGTAGTGCATGCTGACTAGGGTGGCGAGTAATAACGCCGCCAAGCCATTGTGGGCAACTGAAGACCACAGCGGTAAGAAATAAACGACATTAATGATGCCTAAAGAAAATTGCATCAACACCAACACAATTGCGACTATGGCAGTCATGCGCAATGGTTTAAAGTTAACGCGCATCAAGATCAGGCCAGATAAAATAAGCACATAAGAGGCGGTTACATACGCCCCTAGTCGATGGACGACTTGGATGGTCGCGCGCACTTCATTATCCAACAGACCACCTTGATAATTCGCGCCCACTGATGAAAACACATTAAATGCTTGTGATAGATGCAGCGCAGGTAACCATTGCCCGTTGCAACGCGGGAAGCCAATGCAGGCAATGCCGGCATAATTGGAGCTGACCCAACCGCCTAGTGCAATTTGACAAAACACAATGACCAAGCCTATGCCTATGAATAGGCGCCATGTGGGTAAACTCTTACCTCTTATTGAACTGAGTTGCCATCTAAAATAACTCAAGCATGAAAAAATTAAGATCCCACCCAATAAATGCCCCATCACTACAACCGGCAAAAGTTTAAGCGTGACGGTCCACATGCCTAAGGCGGCTTGAAATGAAACCAAGAGCAATAACGTTAACGGCACCATCCATGGAAGACGAGTATGAGGGCGCCCCAAACGCGAGACCGTTAAGGCAATGCCGAGAATCAATAACGCCAAGGTTCCCGCTGCATAGCGATGCGCCATTTCGGTCCAAGCTTTGACGGATTCAATGGGGATTTGCGGATAATGGCTTTGGGCTTGCGTTAAGTTGCTTTGATCCGTTGGCAGCACCATATGACCATAACACCCTGGCCAATCAGGACAGCCAAGCCCTGCGTGAGTTAGACGGGTATAAGCACCCAGCATGACCACGAGTAGAGCGAAAACGACGGCACATGTTGCTGATAAACGTAATAATTTGAAAGGATTCATTTTAATTGCCTTTGACTAACAAGAGTTTAATATCATGAAATAAATCGTCTGCTTCGGCAGTCACGGGGTAGGCCAACACCAGATAATGGTCAGGGTTTGCTATAAAAAACTGAGGTTGTGAATAGACTGCTGACAAATGAACGGATTCACTGGGTGACAACTTCACGATGGAAATACCAGGATCTTGAAACGTGGTGGCAGCATCAGTGGCTGGAATAGGTGCCGCATCGGCAGGTTGTAACAAGGTTAAATCAACAGTGTACAAGCGACGCCCTAAAGCCAGGCGAATGCGTGCTAATTGATCCAACTGAGTCATACACGTTGCATCACAGGTCGAAGGCTGCCATAAAATTAGTTGCCATTTGTCGTTATGGTTCAGCTCAGAGAGTAAAACAGGCGGATTAAGTAGCTGTCCTTTATTGGTTGTAGGTGCACTGAGCCATTGCGGATGAAAATAGAACAAATAGGCAGACAAACCCGGCGCTGCAAATAAAAAAACCAGCAGTAATAATATAATCTTGTGACGAAGCGTTGTATTCATGTTTTTGTCTTAGACGTTGTTTTGTTAAAATTAAGGGCAATATAAATGATTAAAATGACTAAAGCCATGGCAAACCACTGCAATGCATAGCCATAATGACGCTCGGGCGACATGGCAACCACGGGCCAATCACGCAAATAACCCTGTTCAGCCTGTTCGTTTAAGCGAATGATAAACGGATAAACAGATTTATGCAAAAATTGGCTAATTAATGCCGTATCCAACAGCTCAATCACGACTACATTGGCATTTTTTTTCTCAAAGGCTGGACCCAATAGCCAATTTTTTTCAGAAGGGTAATACGCACGGCCCACCCATTGCATGTCGCCCTTTGGGGTGTCCACCACGGGAAGGACGCGTCGACTGGGGTCTGCTGGAACCCAACCGCGATCGATGAGGACGATTCGACCATTACTAAGCACCAGCGCTGACACCACATCGTAGCCAAATTGATGTAGATGCTGTTGATTGTCTAATAATAACGTATTTGGCAATAAATGCCCTCGCAGTTTAATGGGCTGATACTGTTTAGGTAACGGATCACCAGCGGACCATGAGGTAGGTGCTTGCTGAGAAAAAATTTGTAGAGCCGCAATCATCTGTTTTTTTTCATCGGCACGGGCAATTTGCCAAAAACCTAAGCGCAGGAAGAGCAACACAGCTAACAGCGTCAGCACTGTCATGGCCCAGTGAGGCGTAAAGTATCGATGCCGTATCATAGTGAGTAAAGGACCATTGCCGAGATAATGGCTGTATTTTAGCATAAACCTGCGTCGATGGTGTAAAGTTAAACATTGATCAACTTGCTATATTTTTGGTACAAGGCCTTCGTAATGAGCCATGATTAGCTGTAGGTTGGGCCTTGGCCCAACAATGCCTTGTGGTTGGTCCAACCACAAGGCATTGAAATCCACGTTAAAAGTTCTTGTCAAAATACAGTCATTGGATCTAACCTGTGCACCAAGGAATATTATACAAGTCCAAACCACATGCAATATCGTAGATTGATCATTCCAGGCACAAGCTATTTTTTCACGGTAGTGCTTCAAGATAGACGAAGTGACTTATTAATCCGAAAAATAAATGAGCTACGCCAGGCGTTTAAGCAGGTTATTGAACGTTACCCATTTATAATTGATGGAATCGTGGTATTGCCGGATCATTTTCATCTGATGATGACCTTACCACCAAATGATGCAAATTATTCTCAACGACTGGGATTCATTAAAAGTTTTTTTTCACGCCAAATTGAATCATTAGAATCCGTTAGTGTGTCGCGGAAAAACAAACGAGAACGAGGTATTTGGCAACGCAGGTTTTGGGAGCACGTTATTCGGGACGAATTGGATTATTCTCGTCATATGGATTACATCCACTACAATCCTGTTAAGCATGGTTATGTGAGTAAAGCATCTGAATGGCAGTACTCAAGCATTCATCGATACATTAGCTCAGGAATTTTATCACAAGATTGGGCCAGTCATGTTGAGGCAAGCCAGCAAATATTTGGTGAGTAAAAAATCAGGTCCATCCTTGTTGTATCTATTCACCACAATTCATGACGCTCGGTGAAACGTCAAATCCTATGTAACCAACCTCATGCCAACGCATTAAAATTTGAATGTGGCAGTTGATCTTATTTCTTACTACTCATTCAAATGAATCTAGTTCTATTAACGATATTGTTGGGCCAAGGCCCAACCTACAGCAAGTTGACCAAATTTTAACGCACCTAGGGTCTAACTCACGCCATGATTTGCAAGCAGAGCAACTTACTATAAACTCGTTCTTTTTAAAATCGATTAAGGCCAACACATGTCTTTATTTGCAAGCATTGAGGAAGCACCTCGAGATCCCATCTTAGGACTGAATGAATTATTTAATGCCGACCCAAATCCTGAAAAAATTAATCTAGGTGTTGGGGTTTATTTTAACGATGAAGGAAAGCTGCCGCTTTTGGAGTGTGTAGATAATGCAGAAAAAACGATAATTGCAGCCCACAAACCCCATGCATATCAACCCATTCAAGGCTCAGATAGTTATTGTAACGCAGTCAAACAGCTGTTATTTGGTGAGGATGCAGAGCTCT
>CANJSM010000070.1 GCA_947477015.1 Legionellaceae bacterium | reverse complement strand
TTGTATAAAATCTCCTTGAGCGCACAGGTTAGATCTAATAACTGTATTTCGACAAGGATTTTTTCTGCAACTGTGGATTTTAATACGTTATTGTTGGGCCAAGGCCCAACCTACGGCAGGTTGATCAAATTTTAATGCGACAGCCGTGAGATATAAACTCTTCTAGCTAGAGTTTGGATTGTCAAACAATGCACGCAAGAACTATCATATGCCCACAGTGTTACTTAAATAAGGATCCTAGTGAAAATTCAAAAAAAAGCGAATCAATTGGTTACACTCATTGACTCAACACTCACCACCCAACTGCCCGCCTTCCAATCAACCTCCCCAGAATTGCATTGGCTAGAAGCGAGTTATACATTGTTTCATATCAAGCGATTGTTAAGTGATAAAGCGAACCAATCTCTTGAGAAAACCTTGATACGTTTTTTGAAAAAAAGATGGGATTACATTAAAAACACAGACGCACAATATTGTCACAGTTTTAACAATCCAGCGAATATATTATGCATTGAGATCGCTAAAATTTTAGGCTCTAACACCATGCCTTATTTGCTGATATTAATGCCCACATTAGCGACTGTTAAAATTAATGATTACACTACATCCGCTTACAATGAAGAGTTAAATTTGCGTGAAGTGATCTTGAGTGATGACAATACAAGACTTATTCATATTGTGGATGTACTTGATTCCGCACTCGTTGACTCAACATTAAAATACAACTCGCTGTTTGAATCTATGCCTAGAGAACTCAAACTCACTGAGCAAATTCGCTGTCTAGATCGCCACCCAACTGTCGAAAATTATTATCAATCCATAAAAGACAAACAAAATTTTGTTCTTTATGGAGAAACCTATGGTGCCTATCTTAATCGTCTCATTACTGGTTTAAGAGACGGAGGGAAGCACAAAAATGGACGTGAAATGAATGCTGGTCAAGATGCCAATATAGCAATACTAGACTTTAGTATTTTTTTAGAAGGTTTGGATATTGAAGCACGTTCAAAATTTTTGGCAATGTCTTTTCATGATGAGTTCTCGTTAGAAGATCTATCCATTAACCATTTTTGGCGACTTTTAACTAGGTCTCCTGAAATGGATTATCATGATTATATCTATTGTGTTGAACTTATTGCGGACAGTCTTGAAAAGATTTTAGAGGAAAATGCATCGTTGTATAATTGGCTTCCATCCAATGAAGCGACATTGACTACGTACTCTGGCTTAATAAGTACTTTAGACGAGAGTAAGACTGCGATGCTAACTAATTTGGCATCATTAGAACAACATAGGCACTACGGAGATAGTTCAGAAAATGAACTTAAATTGCTTATGTGTAAAACGATACTTAAAAACAATGAATTTAAATTAGACGTAGATGGCATTGTTTTTGTTGCAAACATGTATCTTGACAATCACTTATCGGACAGTCCTTTTAGCACGA
Source organism: Legionellaceae bacterium (assembly GCA_947477015.1). Classification (GTDB taxonomy): domain Bacteria; phylum Pseudomonadota; class Gammaproteobacteria; order Legionellales; family Legionellaceae; genus DDPF01. The sequence continues at coordinate 9,632 of CANJSM010000070.1, read as the reverse complement.
CATTATCAACCACCTGTAGAGATATTTTAAAAGAAGCACCCAATAGATACTCGAAAAAATCAGTAGAAAAAGCGTTACTAACTATGCCTCCAGCTATTGCAGGACTCATTAAGGGGTTGGTATATCCAGCACAAAGTGAGTCAACCTTAATCCATAGCACCAATTTCCATGGCCTGTTTAAAAGAAAACGGCTTGAAACAGATGAATCCATTGAACATAGTATGCAAGGAAAAAGAGCTGCTTTTTAACCCACCGTGGCTCCTCCTCACCGCGAACGGATAAGTTGTAATCCGTTCAGATTGAGGAGGAATTTACGCCGTCTCGATACCTATTTCACCTAACCTCAAACACACCACATCGCCATAAAATCAACAACTGACAGCGCTGATAATTTTTTAGTATCCTTCATTGCAGACAATATCTTCTCCACTTGTTTGCTCTCAAACCGTGTTAACAGATTTTGTTTGAATTTTTCAATTAGTACAGGCAAACCCTCGTCCCTGCGGCGCTTGTGACCGATAGGATACTCCACCGTTATGCTCTCACTTTCACTACCATCACTAAACGTCAGTTTGATGCTATTAGGAATGGAGCGCTTATCTGGCGCAAGGTAATCGCGTGAAAATTGCTCATTTTCAGTGACATGCATTTTGGTTCTTAAAAAGTCAATACGGGGGTCGGCTGCCGTTTCATTTTCATAGTGTTCTGCGCGCAGATCACCAAACAAAAGCCCTACAGCAACCATGTATTGTAAACAATGGTCTCTGTCAGCAGGATTGTGGAGCACGCCGTGCTTGCTAATAATGCGAATGGCCGATGAATGCGTTACAATATCAATTCGCACAATATCCTTCAAACGAGCAATGACCTGCGGGTGTAAAATCACAGCACACTCAACAGCAGTTTGTGCATGAAATTCCGCAGGAAAAGACAGTTTGAATAAAACATGCTCCATCACATAGCTGCCATAAGGCCGCTGAAATTGAAACGGTTGACTGTTGAATAAGGCGTCATAAAAACCCCACTTAGGTGCGCTTAATGCGCTGGGGTATCCCATTTCTCCGGTATTGGAGATTAATGCTAGTCTAACCGCACGGGATGCAGCATCTCCAGCGGCCCACGATTTACGAGAGCCAGCATTGGGTGCATGTCGATAGGTTCGTAAACTTTGACCATCAACAAACACTTGTGATAGCGTGCGTTGTATTCCCTCTTTATCCGCGCCAAGCAGCACGGCAACACACGCAGCACTGGCCACTTTGACCAATATAACGTGATCAAGCCCCACCTTGTTAAAACTGTTTTCTAATGCTAGACAGCCTTGAATTTCGTGGGCTTTAATCATTAACGTCAATACATCATGCATCGTTAAAGATGGTTTGCCTTGCTGGACATTGAGACGACTCACATAATCTGCAACAGCAAGAATCGCACCGAGATTATCAGATGGATGCCCCCATTCTGCCGCAAGCCATGTATCATTAAAATCAAGCCAGCGGATCATGGTACCAATATTGAAGGCGGCTTGAACGGGTTCTAGCTCAAAATTTGTCCCGGGTACACGTGCACCACCTGGCAATATCGCTCCAGGTACTACAGGCCCAAGCAGTTTTGTGCAGTCCTTGAAATTTAATGCCAACATTCCACAACCTAGCGTGTCCATCAAACATAAGCGCGCTGTGTCATAAGCTATAGCGCTATCAATTTTTTGGTTAAGGACGTAATCCGCTATTTCACTGATAACCTCATCATAATCTGGCTTAACATTGTCTTCAGCTATTGATTCATGCATATTATTGTCTCGCATTAATGGATACATATGGTCTTGCATCCATGCCTGTATAGGTGGAAGAAGGTCGAATCAAGCGATTATCAGCACGCTGCTCAAACACATGTGCAGACCAGCCAGTAATGCGCGACATAACAAAAACAGGCGTAAATAAAAAGGTAGGAATGCCTGCGTAATGAAAAGCAGACGCACTATAAAAATCTAGATTTGGAAAAAGATCTTTTTCTCGGCGCATGATTGCTTCAATGCGCTCGGACACTTGATAAATCTCTTTATCATTAAGCGAATCAGCTAACTTTTTAGACCAAACCTTGATAACATCAGAGCGCGGGTCACAATCAGTATACACTCGATGGCCAAAACCCATTATTTTTGCTTTGTTAACTAACATCTCCATTAATTGCTGTTCTGCATCTTGGGGCGTCTTAAACTGTGAAATCAATTCCATTGCTGCTTCATTCGCCCCGCCGTGCAAAGGACCACGTAAGGTACCGATTGCACTGGTGATGGCCGAATAAAAATCTGATAGCGTTGCAGCAGTGACTCTCGCTGCAAACGTTGATGCGTTAAATTCATGTTCTGCATATAAAATTAATGCAACATTCATCATATCTCGTTGCATTGCTGTAGGCTTACTGTTATGTAACAAGGCCATAAAATGACCGCCAATGGTGCGCTCGTCACTTTGCCCCGTAATTTCTCTATTTTGAAAATGAAACGCATACCAGTAGCACATGATTCCTGGAAACAAGGCTAGTAGTCTGTCAGCAATATCATACTGCTGAGCAAAATCAGTTTCAGGTTCAATAGTACCTAACATCGAGCAAGCAGTACGCAATACATCCATGGGGTTTGCGCTTTTGGGAATCAATTTCAAGGTGGTTTTTAATGTTTCAGGCAACGTACGAAAATCAATCAGTCGCTGTGTATAGGTTGCTAATTCAGCGGTTGTTGGCAGTTCTCCATAATTCAGTAAATAAGCGACTTCTTCAAATTGCGCATGTGCGGCTAAATCATCAATCGAGTAACCACGATAAGTGAGTCCTTTTCCTGCCACACCTACGGTTGAAATTCCTGATTCGCCAGCCACGACACCAGCAAGCCCTGCTGATTTATTAACCATCAATACTCTCCATAAATTGATCCAGTTTAGTTTCATAATCGCGATATTTTAATACATCATACAGCGCATCTCGAGACTGCATCATCGGCAAAACATCTCGCTGTGTTCCCTGAGATAATATGGCCTGATAGGTATCAAGAGCCGCTTGTGACATGGCTCGAAATGCGCTTAAAGGATATAAAATCAATTTAACGCCGGCAGATTTTAATTCGTCCCGAGTAAACAACGGTGTTTTACCAAATTCGGTGATATTGGCTAACACCGGTACTTTTAATTGATGAGTGAATTGTTGGTATTCGTCTAAAGTAGTCAAGGCTTCAGGAAAAATCATGTCAGCACCTAATTCGACATAAAAGTTTGCGCGTTCTATGGCTGAATTCATTCCTTCAACGGCTAAAGCATCGGTACGTGCCATGATGACAAAATCATCATCCGTTCGAGCATCAACAGCGGCTTTAATCCGATCCCCCATTTCGTGTTTTGAAACAATGGCTTTATTGGGTCGGTGCCCACAACGTTTTTGTGCCATTTGATCTTCAATGTGAATCGCAGCTACGCCTGCGCGCTCCATTAATTGAACCGTTCTGGCAATATTAAAAAGGTGTCCCCAGCCGGTGTCTACATCAACTAGCAGCGGCAAAGAACACGCTTGAGTGACTCGTCGGACATCTTCTAATACATCAGTAAGGCTTGTCATACCTAAGTCTGGAATGCCATACGATGCGTTGGCAACACCGGCGCCAGAGAGGTAAATAGCTTGTGCACCAGATTGCTGAGCCAGCATGGCTGAATAAGCATTGATTGTACCAAGAACTTGTAGGGGAGCTTCTTTATTGACTAATGTTTTAAAACGCTTCCCCATAGAATGTGACATAAAAACCTCGTCCCTTGAGATAGTTCACTCCATCCTAACACGTGAATTTGATCAAATCACTAAGTAACCCTTCGAATACCAACGACAAGAGCCTGAAATATGAACTCGGTCGCCAAATACTTCACAATAAACTTGCCCTTGTCGAATGGACCCTTGAGTGGATCGTAATTTTGTTTTATTTAAACGCTCAGACCAAAATGGCGCAAGAACACAATGCGCGGAACCAGTTACTGGGTCTTCAGAAATATTATGCTTTGGATAAAAACAACGAGAATAAAAATCCATGTCATTGCTTTTTGCGGTAAGGATCAACCCACGCTTGGGGAGTTTTGACAATCGATGGAGATCAACTTGAGCTTTCAACACGGTAGCTTCGTTTGCGAGCAAGAACAAATAGTCTAAATCACTTTCAAAGATTTCAATCACAGGTTGATTAATTGTTTCATAGAGCTGAACGTCTATATCAGAAGAATAAACGTCCAATCGAGGAAAATCCATGGTGACGCGGTCGGCTTTTTTTCGAACACATAATTGACCGCTTAAGCTGGAAAATTTAACGGTATCATGGCTCGTCTTGCCCAGTTCAAACAGTAAGAATCCGGCAGCTAATGTTGCATGACCACATAAACTAATTTCACCTTTAGGGGTAAACCAACGAATTTGAAAGCCCTCTTTGTCTTCAATAACAAAGGCCGTTTCTGATAAATTGTTTTCAACTGCAATCGCCTGCAGTAGCTCATCATTTAACCATGATTTTAATAAACAAATCGCCGCGGGGTTACCATGAAACACTTTATCCGTAAAAGCGTCTATATGAAATATATCAATCCTTTGCACCCAACACTCCAAGTTACAGAATACAAGCGAAGACTACCAGAGCAACATAAAAAATCAAGTGTTTGAGGTTAAAATCAACCCCCAGCTAAAACCAACTCAGCTGCCCGTTGAGTTTCAGAAATATCGCTTGCAGTATGCGCAATTGATATAAATCCAGACTCAAACATAGACGGTGCAAAATAAACGCCATGTTGCAACATACCATGAAAAAAACGCTTAAACAGCTGTTCATCTGCGCATGCTACGTCGTCATAATCGACAATTGATGTTTTGTCACTAAAACAAAACCCAAACATCCCGCCCAATGACATCCCATAAAAAGGTATGTTAAATGACCCTGCCACGTCTTTTAAAGCATGCATTAATGATGAGGACAACGCAGTCAAACGTTCATAAAATTCTGGCTTCTCGATTTCTGTCAATGTGGCTAAACCTGCCGCCATAGCCAACGGATTACCAGACAATGTGCCTGCTTGATACACAGGACCTAATGGTGCTAAACAATCCATAATAGCTGATTTGCCACCCAATGCACCAACTGGCATGCCTCCACCAATAACTTTTCCTAAAGTAGTCAAATCCGGTTTAACATTATAAACAGATTGAGCGCCACCTAATGCAACACGAAAACCTGTCATTACTTCATCAAAAATCAACACAGCACCATATGCATCGCACAAAGCACGTAAGCCCTGCAAAAATTCTATTTTAGGCAATACCATGCCCATATTGCCAGCTACTGGTTCAACGATTATCGCGGCAATGTCTTTACCATACATTTCGAATAACTGTTCAGTTTGTGCTAGATCATTGTAATTTGCGGTTAGCGTGTGTTCAGTGATGCTGGCGGGAATCCCAGGCGAGGACGGAATACCTAAAGTCAGTAAGCCTGAGCCGGCTTTTACCAAGAGACTATCACTATGACCGTGGTAGCAACCATTAAATTTAATGATTTTTGATCGATTGGTGTACCCTCGTGCCAAACGAATGGCTGTCATGGTTGCTTCAGTCCCTGAATTAACCATCCGTATTTTTTCAATCGAAGGCATTAATTGAATAATTTTTTCTGCTAATTTAATTTCCAACTCAGTCGGCGCACCAAAACTCATTCCTGAATGCATCACCTTAGTCACTGCAGCAATCACACCCTCGTGACAATGTCCTAAAATCAGAGGCCCCCACGATCCAACATAATCAATGTATGAACGGCCATCAACATCAGTTATATGAGCGCCTTTTCCTTGCTTAAAAAATAATGGCTCCCCACCGACTCCTTTAAAAGCTCTCACGGGCGAATTGACCCCGCCAGGAATAACCGCTTGTGCTTGTGCAAATAATTGCTCTGAATAAGTCATGGTAGACACCAAAAATCGAAAGAATAAAATAATTTTAACAGATCGCTAAAGTTTTTTCGATGACTGCCGATATCTGCATCGTCTTAACCCTTCAAAGGAACCTTCAATGTTGACTTCCTCTAATGAAATAAATAACAGCCTTGATAACTTGGACTTCAGCGAACTGTTGAAATTACAAGCGATTTTATTTAATACCCCTGTGGCAGAGCAGGCAAAGATTCAAATGATCAAAGAAGAATTAGCTTCAGGTAGATATCAAATCAATGCCGCCAACATTGCCGGTAGGCTACAAGAATTTTCTTGCTCAGAAAACAACACTTTAATTCGCAAACAAGATACGGAACCAATGTTTGTTGTAGAAATGGATTGTATTGTGGGCTCCCAATTAGAATAAAATACTGTATACTATGTCACTATCTTCAACCCAGCTAAATAAGAGTTCTATGACTGACTTAAACCTTTACAGAAATATCGGTATCTTCGCTCACGTAGATGCCGGAAAAACAACAACTACTGAGCGTATTCTTAAGCTCACAGGTAGAATTCATAAAATCGGTGAAGTTCACGAAGGTGAATCAACAACAGATTTTATGGAACAAGAAGCTGAACGCGGCATTACTATTCAGTCAGCAGCAGTAAGCTGTTTCTGGAAAGGCACTCGCTTCAACGTTATCGATACCCCAGGGCACGTTGACTTTACTGTTGAAGTATACCGTTCTTTAAAGGTTCTCGATGGTGGTATTGGTGTATTCTGCGGATCAGGTGGTGTTGAGCCTCAGTCAGAAACCAACTGGCGCTATGCGAATGATTCAAAAGTATCTCGATTAATTTTCGTGAACAAACTTGACCGAATCGGTGCTGACTTTTTGAAAGTTACCGATCAAGTCAAAAAAGTATTGGGCGCTAATCCTCTCATCATGACCTTGCCAATCGGCATTGAAGATGACTTTGTCGGTGTTGTCGATTTATTGTCTCGTCAAGCTTACATTTGGGATGAAACAGGCGAACCAGAAAACTACACGGTCACTGATGTACCTGCCAACATGGTCGAAGAAGTTGAAATGTACCGTGAACAACTGATCGAGTCAGCCCTTGAAATGGACGATGAATTGCTGATGGCTTACATGGAAGGTGAACAACCTTCAATTGAAGACGTTAAACGTTGCATTCGTAAAGGTACTTTGGAATTAGCGTTCTTCCCAACATATTGTGGTTCTGCATTTAAGAACAAAGGTATGCAATTATTATTGGATGCTGTTGTTGATTACTTACCTGCTCCGCACGAAGTTAATCCACAGCCACTGACGAATGAAGAAGGCGAACCAAACGGTCAATTTGCTATCGTTTCTGCTGATGAACCCTTCCGAGCTTTGGCATTTAAAATCATGGACGACCGATTCGGCGCCCTAACCTTCGTACGTATCTATTCAGGTAAATTGAACAAAGGCGATACCATTCTTAATTCATTTACTGGAAAACAAGAACGTGTTGGCCGTATGGTTGAAATGCAAGCAAATGAACGCAATGAATTAAGCAGTGCTGAAGCAGGCGACATTATTGCTATCGTTGGCATGAAAAACGTTCAAACCGGTCACACTCTTTGCGATCCAAAACACGAATGTACACTTGAAGCGATGGTGTTCCCGGAACCTGTGATCTCTATTTCAGTAACACCGAAAGATAAAAGTTCTACTGAAAAAATGGGTATCGCTATCGGTAAAATGGTTGCTGAAGATCCAACATTCCGCGTTGAAACTGATCCGGATTCAGGCGAAACGATTCTTCGTGGTATGGGTGAGCTTCATCTGGACATTAAAGTAGATATTTTAAAACGTACCTACGGTGTTGAGTTAATTGTAGGTCAACCACAGGTTGCTTACCGTGAAACCATCACTAAATCAATCGAAGACAGTTATACTCACAAGAAACAATCAGGTGGTTCTGGTCAGTATGGTAAAATTGATTACATCATTGGCCCAGGCGAACCAAACACAGGTTTCACCTTCATTACATCTTGTGTTGGTGGTAGCGTACCAAAAGAATTTTTCCCTGCAATTGAAAAGGGTTTCCGCTCAATGATGAACACAGGCCCATTGGCAGGTTTCCCTGTGCTAGACGTGGTTGTTGACCTAAATGACGGTGGATTCCATGCCGTAGACTCCTCAGCCATTGCGTTTGAAATCGCTGCGAAAGGCGCTTTCCGTCAGTCAATGCCAAAAGCTGGTCCACAGTTGCTTGAACCAATCATGAAAGTTGACGTTTACAGTCCTGAAGATCACGTAGGTGATGTGATTGGTGACTTAAACCGTCGTCGCGGCATGATTTCAGGACAAGAGCCAAACGTCAGTGGTGTACGCATTAAAGCCGATGTCCCTCTTTCAGAAATGTTTGGATACATCAGCACATTGCGCACAATGACCTCTGGTCGTGGCCAATTTTCAATGGAATTTTCACACTACGCCGCGTGCCCTAACAACGTTGCTGAAGCAGTGATTGCCAAAGAAAAAGAAAAGAAAGCAGCTGCAGCAAAATAATCCATTTAAAGTTATTCTTCAAAAGCCTCCATTCGGAGGCTTTTTTATTTTTTTAGTGTAAAAACAAGGAACACCCCACGTAATCCCGAACGAAGCGAGGGATGACGTGGGGTAGCTAATATTTTGAGCAAAGGCTCAACAAAAGCCCTGCCCATAAATATGCGGTTTTGCTTGAATTATTGTATACATAATGGATATTGTATTAAATTAGCAAACCCTGAATTTTGGCACCACCAAGAGCATCTCTTTAAAAACAAGATGCGTATTCATCACGATCCTGATTTTCCAAGTCAATCCATTGCCGCAAGATACTGGGTGTATGCGGTGGTGAGCAGATTAACGTCAAATTGCTTATGAGTCAGTGCATCACGTTAAATTGATTTAAAGCGAGCCCTTAAAAAAAAGATAAGCTAATGGTTCAAAAACAGCTGCTTTTAAGCAGCTGTTACAAGTTCTTATACACACTGACCTAACAAAAAATCAAAAACGACGCATAAGATTTTCAGCATTTTCGAAATGGCTCGGAGGAGTCAACAAGTTAAAGCAAATTAAAACAAAGGCACTTACTAAAAGTGAAAGCATAACAGACGCCGGCATAAATAACATGAGTGGAACGAGGGAACCAATAACAACCGCTGTTTCTACTTGATGTTTAGATAAATACCTCAAACCATCATCAATGTTTCTTTTAGTTCTGTGGAACGCTAATTGCGCCCTTCCTTCTGTGAATGCATCAAAAAAGCTCATAATAACCTCGTGTTTATTTAAGAGCGAGATAATACCATGAAGAACCCATATTGATCAACGAGCCCATTGTTTTTACTGGAAGGCTTGTCAACTTATTTTTCTTTGCTCTTCTTAACTCGACTTTATGAAGTATCACCCAGTCAAGTGCATGCATGGAAAAAGCAGCTGTTGGAAGAAGGGCTACATCTTTTTAACAAGGCTGACAAGAAAAACAAGGTATGAAACTTAGCTATGTTGGGCCCAAGCCGTAGGTTGGGCCTTGGCCCAACAATAACGTATTAAAATCCACAGTTGCAGAAAAAATCCTTGTCAAAATACAGTTATTAGATCTAACCTGTGCGCTCAAGGAGATTTTATACAAGTCCAAACCACA
>CANJSM010000069.1 GCA_947477015.1 Legionellaceae bacterium | reverse complement strand
CTAGCACCATCAGGGCCTATCTCGTTATGGCTCAAATTCAGTGAGGTCAACCGGGTACTTTCATTCATAGCCAAGCATAGCCGCATGATGTCATGATGGGTTAATTTTGGTTCGGAGCTACTTAAATCAAGCTCCGTTAACTCATTTCTTCGAATAGAGTCGAGAATTTCAGTTCGTATAGGCATGTCAATTTCCTCCAGTTTACTGTTTCATTTATTATGGTCAGTTGAATGGTCAACAACCCTTAAGTCATAGACCCAACCATCGAATAAATCGATCGGTTCCTTTCAAGTTCACCGAGCGGTTTGTATCAAAGCTGATTGTGTAACTGTGTGTTAATGCATGATTGGCTTCTGGTGTGACTTGTTTGATTTTTCCTAAACTCAGCAACTGCATTTGTGTTTCATAATAACCGCGTATCATTTTAATGGCTGGCCTGACAAAATATATATCATTGAATGTGGCTACTTTGTTAGACAGTAATTGTTCAAATTCGCTCGTACTTAACGCAATGTACTCAGCATCGCTAATCTGGCGTCTTAGCATGCGTGCTAGAGGAGCCTTTGCGTGGAATGTTTGTTCGTATTTATCTGCCGCCATCACTAACACGGCGGTATTTTCTTCACTGTTGCTGTGTTCATGAATGTTGGCATATAGAATTTCATCTCGTTTTCCAGTGTCATCTGCTACAGGAATAACGGATGCTTCAGTTTGAACCGGGGTGAAATGCTCGCATCGTAAAAATCTAGACTTAGCAAACCAATCGTCGCTGGGATAATAGGCCACTAAGAGTGAATTATCCTTGATGGTGTTGATGATGGGTTTGGCTAGATCCAAGGGAACAGCAGGGCATCCCCAGCTGCGGCCTGAACGGCCATATTTCTTGATGAACTTTTCTTCAACATACCAGCCGCCATGCATGACAATAGAGCGATTAGACGCATTGCTATTAAAACCATTGTCCAAACCATCCAACCTCAAAGACAACCCATCACGACCGTAATACGTTTTTTGTGTTCTATATACGCCAATACTACTTGTTTTGCTGTCATATTTGTTGGAGAAGTTGGTGGAAGCAAGCGCACCTGATTTGATCCCATGCGACACGTAGGTATGATAGAGGAGCTTGTTATCTTGCAGATCAAAGACCCAAAGCCTCTTTTCACTGGCGGGGAGGGAATAATCAACAATGGTTAAAATATTGTTGTGATCGATGTTGTATTTGTTTATACATTCTAAAACACTCATAACTTTATTGATGACAATAGGGCTCAATGTGAGGGCTTCTCGGTGCAGCATTTCTCTTAGATCATTTGACGGCTGAATGATGACTTTAGCGCAATATTCAGGGTTTTTTTGAAAAGGTAAGGGGAGTTGCAATGCGTTATTTGCTTGCAAAGAAAAAGCAAACGAGGTCAATGTCGTTATCAATAACAGATTTTTTTTCATGATGATTAACGTCCTGTTTGAAAAAACATTGCAGATATTAATCAGTATAGATCGTGTGTGGAGAATATGTTATAACTGCTACAGAATTTCGGGATATTCATTGCAATGGCCAATAACCTGTCTTTGCTGGTATAGCCCCACACGGATATTAAGAGAGCTTGATATGGATAGCATACATTTTTATTTGCGCAAAATATATTCCAAGTTACCTGTTATTGCCTTTGATACGCTGTCCATTCCTCTTGCATGGTACTTGGCTTATGGGTTGCGTTACAACTTACAACCCTTCCCTGATAACCGAACCATGTCATCATCTTTTACTGCGTTATCGATTATGGCGGTCGTCCAAGTCGCTTGTTATTATTATTTTAAAGTGTACCGAGGCCTTTGGCGCTTTTCGTCATTGAGTGATGTAGGGCGTATTTTGAGAGCGGTGGTTTACGCAACGGCATTGGCTATTCCATTGTTTTATTTCTCCTCTTTGCTGAACTTCATTCCCCGTGCTGTTCTGCCCTTGTATGCTATGATTTTAGTGACCTTGTTGTGTGGCGCGCGCTTGTATTATCGAAACTACTGGGACAAAACAAGTCGAGATAAATTAAGCCATGACATGACGCGTGTGTTAATTGTTGGGGCAGGGCATGCTGCTGAAAGCTTGCTTCGAGATATAAAGCGAAATCAACCTTATTTGCCAATCGGGCTGGTTGATGACAACCAAAGTAAAATTGGTCTTGAAGTTCATGGCGTGCCAGTCATGGGTTCAATATCACAACTGCCTCATCTTGTAGCATTACACCAAATTCAGCTGATTTTGATTGCTATTCCCTCCGCAGGTTCAATCCAAATGCGAAAGATTGTTGACCGATGTGTAGCATGTAAGGTGCCTTTCCATACCTTGCCGAGTTTGCAGGCCCTCACGTCTGGGCATGTAGAGGTTAATGCACTCAGAAAAGTGAGCATTGAAGATTTGCTAGGTCGAGACCAAGTGCATTTAAGTTGGGATAAAATTGCAGCGCATATCCAAGGCCGGCGTGTATTAGTGACTGGCGGGGGAGGATCTATTGGGTCGGAGTTATGCCGACAAGTGATGTCCTTATCCCCACAACAATTATTGATATTGGATAACAGTGAGTTCAATTTATACAGCATAGACCAAGAACTTCGGGGACATTACCCTAATGCGGATATTCAGCTGGCTTTGGTCAGTGTTACGGATGTGATGGCTATCGATGCGGTATTTAATCAGTTTAAGCCAGAGGTGGTTTTTCATGCTGCAGCCTATAAGCATGTGCCTATGCTAGAAGCACAAATTAGAGTCGCCGTTAAAAATAATGTTATAGGTACACAGGTTGTAGCACAGGCAAGTGCTGCTGTTGGAGCAGAAAAATTTATTCTGATATCTACCGATAAAGCCGTTAACCCAACGAACATTATGGGTACAACTAAGCGTGTGGCAGAAATTTATTGCCAAAACTTTAATGCACGTGTGAATACACAATTTATCACGGTTCGTTTTGGAAATGTGTTGGGATCTACCGGTAGCGTTGTCCCTTTGTTTCAAAAACAACTCCAACAAGGTGGCCCATTAACAGTAACTCACCCAGATATTGAGCGCTACTTTATGACGATTCCCGAAGCCTCTCAATTAATTCTACAGGCTATGGTGAATGGATCTGGGGGCGAGATTTTTGTATTGGATATGGGCGAGCCCATTAAAATCAGTTATTTGGCTGAGCAAATGATTCGTTTGGCTGGAAAAGTACCCGGTCAAGACATTCATATCCAATACACAGGCCTACGCCCTGGTGAAAAATTATTTGAAGAACTGTTTCACTCGTCTGAACAGCTTGAAACCACCGAGCATGAAAAATTATTTAAATCATCATACCGACAAATTGAGTGGGTTGAACTAACACAAACTCTTCGTATGTTAAACGATGCTTGTGGATCACATCAACAGGATGAACTTCTTGTTTTGCTGAAAAGCCTAGTGCCAGAATTTAATGCGGATATCGTTGTTGAGTAGATTCAAAAAAGAGAACGTTAGTAGGGGCTGTTGAGAGTTGGAATCTCGACGTCGCGCGACGTAGGTCTTCGTAAGATGAATTGTCAACACGCCCTAGAATTGGGAATGAAATTCATGATATAATTATCACCATTTTGAAATGAGTAATTCTCAGGGGTGTGACATGAATGTAGAGAGCGTTTATCCTAAAGTCAGGGAAATTATTGCTGACGTTTTGGTGATTGATGAAGATGAAATATCAAAAGACAGCCGTTTGATTCTTGATTTGGGTGCTGAGTCCATTGACTTTCTTGACTTGGTTTTTCAGCTTGAAAAAGAATTTGGCATTAAAATTCCACGTGGACAGTTGGAAAAAAATGCACGTGGCAATTTATCTGAAGCAGAATTTGAACAAGGTGGCGTGTTAACAGAAAAGGGTATGGTTGCTTTAAAAAATTACTTGAGTGAAGTCCCTGCAGAGCATTTTAAAGCCAACATGAAGTTAAATGAAATTCCTCAATTATTCACCGTTGGAACATTCTGCAAGTTGATTGTTGCTGCAGTGGCAGAAAAAACTGAGCGTGAAGCAGTGGCTTGCTAAAAAATGACACGTTTTTTATTTGTTGACCGAATCCTTCACTCGGAGCCACGAAAACTTATTCGTGGCATCAAGCACATTACTCACGATGACACCTACCTATGCCGCGATAGCGAAGGCCGCTTGTGTTTTATGCCGTCGTTGATTGGTGAAACCTTAGGCCAGTTAGCTGCATGGAATGTCATGCAGGCCAATGATTTTACGCAACGTCCAGTGGCGGGTGTTGTGTCTTGCGCGCGCTTGCACCGTCCAGCTTATGTGGGCGAAACACTATTGCTTGAATCGTTTATTGATCAGCTCGATGACTCCGCTGTGCATTATCACAGCGTCGCTCGTGTTGGTGATGACATCGTGTTTAGCATTGAAAGTGCTTTAGGGCCTTTATTGCCTATGGAGGATTTTATCGATCCTTCTACGGTGCGTCGACAATTTGATGAAATTAATCGCCCGGGTGAGTGGCCACCGTTGACCTCGTCAGTTGAACGCTTGATGACTGATAGTGCGGCTCATGCTATCAATAACACGATGCGATTTGATCGTGTTATTGATAGCGATCCCGGTCATCACTTGAGTGCTGAAAAGCGCATTACTCGAGCAGCCCCTTGGTTTCCTGATCATTTCCCCAATAAACCGGTATTACCTTTAACTGTTTTGTTGGAGTGTAAATTAAATCTGGCTTCTGAGTTTGTCGCTCGTGCGCAATTTTCGCAATCCTATCGGGTTCAGGAGTTGCGTAAAATAAAAATGAACGAATTTGTGCTCCCTGGAGATGTTCTCATGACGCATGTAAAAGTCAAATCTCATGAGAATTATCGTTTAGTACTTAACTTCAGGAGTGAAGTTGACGGTAGACGAGTGTGTGTTTTAGACGTTGTGTTGGCCGCAAGGTGATGCATGATTATTATTCAATAAAGGTGGTGCACGATGATAACGAAACGACGGGTTGCGATAACAGGTTTAGGCGTTGTCTCTCCGTTAGGCAATGATGTGCAGTCTACATGGAATGGTTTGATGACCGGACAATCTGGTATTGCGCAAATCCAGCAATTTGATGCCAGTGGTTTTCCTGCGCGTATTGCAGCAGAAGTCAAACAATTTACGCCTGCTGCAGCATTGCAAACCAAGCATAATCGTTATGCGATGCCACTGGGGCAGTTTGCCCTCGATGCGGCATTACAGGCGTTTTCAGACGCAGGCATTGCACCCACTAAACAAACAGCGCACCGCTGGGGAGTGGTTGCAGGCAGCGGCATGATGACCTGTGAATTTGAATACTTGCAACGTTTTCAGCGTACATGCGCTACAGACGGTGAAGTGGATTGGACGCGTTTGCAAGCAGCATCCAATGAATTTTACCAAATGATTGATTTCGGAAAAACAACCTCCAATACAGGACTCTCTCTACTAATTCAACAGTTCGGGATTGAAGGTTATGCCACATCGGTCCACACGGCTTGTGCTTCCGGTGGGCAAGCCCTTGGTTTGGCTTTAAATGTCATTAGACGCGGTGATGCTGATTACATGTTGGCCGGTGGTTTTGATTCCATGATTAGCCCGTTGGGTGTTTCCAGTTTTTGTTTGCTCGGCGCGTTGTCAACCTACAACGACACCCCTACCACAGCAAGTCGCCCGTTTGACGGTGCACGCAATGGCTTTGTATTGGGAGAGGGCGCGGCATTTTTGATTCTTGAAGACTGGGATAAAGCCGAAGCCCGTGGTGCACGTATCTATGCTGAATTGGCTGGTGAAGGCAATACATTAAGCTCGTATCGAATAACGGACTCTCATCCAAATGGTGATGGCGCCATTCAAGCGATTGAGCGTGCACTAAAAGACGCTGGAGTGAAAGCGTGCGAAGTGGATTATATCAACGCCCATGGCACCTCGACTAAAATGAATGATTTGAGTGAAACCAATGCCATCAAAGCAGTATTTGGCGACGAGGCTTATAAAATACCTGTGAGCTCAACCAAGAGTCAAACCGGTCATTTGATTGCTGCCGCCGGCGCACTTGAAGCAGTGATCTCTGTATTAGCAATTCAGAATGCACAAATCCCAATGACAGCTAATTTGACCACACCTGATCCTGACTGTAATTTAGATTATGTTGTTGAAGGTCCACGTGAGAAATCAGTGGGCGCCGTGTTGTCCAATTCGTTTGGATTTGGTGGGTCTAATAGTTGTCTGTTGTTCAAACACCCTGAATTTAGAGGACATAACCATGCATGATACACGTCGTGTCTTTATCACAGGCCTTAGTGCATTAACAGCCTCTGGCGCTACTGCAGATGAAACCTGGGAGTCTGTGCTCGCTGGCCACTGTGGTATTGAGCAGATTAAACAATGGGATATATCATCATGGTCTCATCAGCTAGGTGGAGAGTTAAAAAACTTTCAACCCGCTAAAATGTTGCCGGATCGAAAACTATTAAAAGTCATTTCTCGTCAAGATGTTATGGGGATTAATGCAGCGGTGCAGGCTGTTGAGCACAGTCAATTAATTCAATATCGCGACACGCTTGAATCAACAGAAGTCTTTAATGATGAAACTGCGGTTTTTGTCGGGTCACCTGGTAATAAATATTATCAACAATATGATTTTTTACCCCTAATCGCAAAAACGGATGGCAATATGACATCCTTTGCCACGCAACTCTTTGATGAGGTGCACCCGACTTGGTTGCTGCGAATTTTACCCAATAATGTTTTGGCATATACCGGTATTACCTATGATTTTAAGGGCGTGAATCACAATGTGGCCAATCACGCGGTAGGGGGCATCCAGGCGGTTATTGAAGCGTACCACACCATCAAACAAGGCCAAGCTGAGCGTGCGGTTGTAGTTGCTTATGATGTGGGCACAGAACCTCAAGCCTTGTTTTATTATGAAAAACTGGGTGTCATCAGTGAACAACATTTGAAACCCTTCGATGAGTCACATGATGGTACTATCATGGCCGAAGGCGCTGCAGCATTGGTGCTTGAAAGTGAAGCCAGTGCCCGTGCACGTGGCGCTGTTTGTTATGGTGAAGTCGTTGGTGGTTTGTCTGCTACAGAAGCATCAGGCTTATTTTCTATTGAAGCCGATGGTTCGCATTTGGCGTCTCTGATGAAAAGCACGTTGGAGCAATATCAAGTCACTCCAGCGGATTTAGGTATGTTAGTGGCCCATGGCAATGGCAATCAAAAGTCAGATGCCAGCGAGGCCTTGGCGTTTAAAGCGGTATTTGGTGAGCAACAAGTTCCTGTAACGGCTTTTAAGTGGTCGATGGGGCACACTATTTGTGCATCAGGAGTGTTGGATACAGTGCTAGCAACACGCGCATTACAAGAAAAATGTGTACCAGGCATAGCTAATCTTGATAACCTATCGTCAGAGTGTTCCATGGTCAATGTCAGCAGTCAATCACGTCGTCTAGAAGACAACAAGCCATATGCCATGATTATTAATCGAGGCTTTGCTGGTATGAACGCCTGTTTGATCATTAAATCATTGTGAGTGACTTAAAACAACAAATCAATGACTTGCCTGTAACTCTAGCAGGCAAGTTCATTTATCGCTTCGCCCCATATCGTTTAAAAGTCATTCAGAACAATATTGCCCAAGTGTTTGGTGAACAATTAACGTCCACCGAGCAAACCCACCTGGCCAAAGCCTTTTATTCTCATTTGTTAACTTCCATCAAAGAAATGATCCAGTTGCGTTTCTTGAGTGAAAAACAATTGTGTGAACGGGTTGATGTCATTGGGTATGAGCGCTTATTAGCCGTTGCTGATCAAGGCAAGGGTGTCTTGGTGCTCACTGGTCATTTTGGCAATTGGGAATTTGCACCGCTAGGTGGCATCATGAATTTCAAACAATTCCAAGGCCAGTTTCATTTTATAAGACGAACGCTAGGCAGCAAAACACTCGAACGCATTTTGTTTAGACGCTATTTTCAAGCCGGTTTAAATGTGATTCCTAAAAAAGATTCGCTGCAACAAGTCTGTGATGTGTTAGAAAAAAATCATGCCGTAGTGTTTGTGTTGGACCAACATGCCTCTTTGGTTAATCGTGATGGCATTGCCGCAGAATTTTTTGGAAAAAAAGCAGGAACCTACAGAAGTCTAGCCAGTTTTTCCCGCCATACTGGTGTGCCGGTCGTTCCAGCCGCAGGCTATCGATTGCCCAATGGACGCCATGTACTGGAGTTTCACGAGCCGATTCCTTGGCAAGATTATCCTACCACTCAAGAGTCTGTCTATCGCAATACCCTTGCATACAACCAAGCTTTGGAACGCATTGTTCTCGCCCATCCAGAGCAGTGGTTATGGTTGCATAAACGCTGGAAGTTAAAAACTTAATTTAACGCGAAGCTCGACTTATTTATGAACGTAGGTTGGGCCTTGGCCCAACAAATTCTGTATTCGTGATCCATCTTGTTGGGCCAAGGCCCAACCTACGTTCTTAAATAAGTCGAGCATGGAGTTAATTTAATTCTCTTGTCAGTTTTGGGCGCATTATCATTCGGATCTCCGTCAATTAGTGCATTCAAAATGGTAGGAGCACAGCCTGCGATTGAATGAATGCTACGCATCCCCATGTTGAGTCCCAGGTCAGCTTTTTTAAATGGCGATGATTTTCTAGAAGGGTTAGTAATGGTTTGATAGTTGTGCCTTTATAGGCAAGTACTACTATGTTGGCGGTCCCTGGGATGGGGATGCACACGGTGCATTGCTGAAATTGGGCTCTAATCGTTTTGAATACTGACCATTGCTCTTGCAAATTTGCTAAATTAACGGCGAGAATGCCTTCGGAAAGCAGCATTCGTTTGCAGTGCATGAAAAAATCAGTGTTGTTGCAATGCGTGGGAAAAGAGTGTGCATTGAATAAATCAATCATGATGTGTTGGTATTGGGCAGAACTCTGTTGTACATGTAAAAAAGCATCTTGATGGATAATGCGCAGATTCTTGAGCTGGTCGGTCCAGAAATAACGAGCGCTGATGTCAATCACCTCTAAGCTGTTTTCTATGGCATCCAATTGAATGTCCCCCAAATAGGGGGCTAATGCATGTGCAATACCCGCGCCACCTAAACCCAGAAGACAAGATGGAGCAGGATTGATTCGGGCTGGCAATGTTAAGGCTTGCATATAATCGAGTCCGAAGCGTTCTCGATGACGCCTGTTTAGCATGGTTTGTATGGCCGGGGTGCCAAAGGTTAGCCAACGGTAAGCCAAATTTTGCCACACTTCAATCCCATTCAAACCATGATGTATGCATCGCCCGGCGAATGTCTTCCACATCATGGTATTGGAGGATACACGGCATGAATTAAGTCAACCAACAATTTAGCGGTCAGTCCGTTTTGATCAAGTAATGGGTTAAATTCTGCAATCTCCAAGCCTAAAAGCGGGCGATCATGGCAAACGGATTGTAATGCGGCAACCAACTCAGCTCCTTTAATGCCATGAGGTTCTGGACAACCAACGCCTGGGGCATCGATGGGATCTATCGAATCCATGTCGATAGTGATACCAAAACCACACGTTGTATGAGACAGCGCATGACAGGCTTCATTTAATATCGTTTGAATACCGCGCTCATGGACTTCATCCATCATATATACAGTGACGCCTAATCGCTCCAGTAAGGCCATTTCTCCCGGCTCATAACTTCGGATCCCTATTAAACAAAGGTTTTCTGGTTTTATTTTTGGGTCTTTATCCAGCACTTCACATAAACGCTTCACCCCTGCGCCCAATAAATGAGCGACAGGCATGCCGTGCACATTTTGAGATGTCGATGTATCTGGGGTGTGGCTGTCCATGTGCGCATCAATCCAGATCAGTCCAATGTCTCCTTTGGCTCTGTTGGCATGAGCAACGGCACTCCATGTGCCGATTGCACACGAGTGATCGCCGCCAATCACACAAAAGGGTTGGGCGTTCCTCGCAAAGGGTAGAACCGTATGAGCGAGCTCTTCTATATTGCCTTCAATCAAGGGCAATGCCGCGTGCCCGCGTATATCAGAAGATGTTTGTATCATCCCTTGCCAATCCACGTTCATTGTGACTGCGTGAAAGAGTTCTGGATGATAATACATATACCAAGGCCCTAAGGCGCAATCTGGATTATTTGCTGCGATTCCTGAGGCAAAGCCAAGTAAAGCAAATGATTGACTCATGCGTTTTCTCGTATCAATAAACTGTATAGATTTTTACAGTCAGCTAGTTTATTCGGAATAATATTGATCTCTTTGCCTATGTGGTAATTTTTAGCCAGTTGATAACACAAACGCAACACGCTGAAATCTTCCAAAGCAAAACCTACGCTATCAAATACGCTAATGCCTGACTCATCAGAGCGCCCAGTTTTTAAACCACTCAATATTTCCCATAATTCACCATACACATACTGAGCGGCTGTATCGCCTAAGTTTTGAATTTCACCTTCATGATGTGTTTGAGGAAAATATTCAACAACTACCCGGCTGTGCTTTAAGATGTCTGGATCGAGTTCGGTTTTACCGGGTGAATCGCCACCAATGCCTGAAATATGTTGACCAGGTGTTAGCCAATTTCGTTCCAGTATATGAAGTTTTCCTTTAGCCGCCGTAGCTGTAACGATAATATCGGCGCCGTCAATGGCTTCATGTGCACTGTTCACTGGGGTTAGCTTAAACGACTCGTTTCTAAGATTATGAGCTAATCGCGTCATGGCCGCTGTATCAATATCGGTATATCGCACTTCATCTAAATCAAATAAAGCGTGATGGGCTAAAATTTGAAATTCACTTTGTGCACCACAGCCAATGATCGCTAGTTTTTTGCTGTTTTTCTTGGCCATGTGTTTAGAAGCTAGGGCCGATATGGCTGCTGTACGCATTGCGGTTAATAGCGTCATGGATGAAATGAGAAGAGGGTAACCCGTAGCTACTTCAGCCAAAACACCAAACGCAACGACGTTGAGTTTATTGTCTAAAGGGTTGTTAGGGTGGCCATTCACGTATTTGAAACTGTATAGATCATCATTACAAATGGGCATGAGCTCAATGACTCCATTAGGCACATACACGGCATGTCGGCTGGATTTTTGAAATTGATGCCAGTTTGAAAAATCGTGTGTTAACTGCTCACATAGGCGTAAAAAAAATTGTTTGAGTCCGGTTTTTTCTACGATGGAACAAATGTCTGGAATTTCTAGTAATAGCATAATGTAGCTCTCCCTTTCACACATTCGGTTAAATTCGATTCTCTAGAGTGGCTAGTTGTTCTACGTCATCGAGTTAAAGGGAGAGTATCATAGAAATTTAGGATGCAGAACAAGTACAACGCTTTAGGCCACGGCTGTCGCATTAAAATTTGATCAACCTGCCGTAGGTTGGGCCTTGGCCCAACAATCTAGCTATTAGATTTCGTTTTATTTGACGAAGAGTAAGAAATAAGATCAAAT
>CANJSM010000068.1 GCA_947477015.1 Legionellaceae bacterium | reverse complement strand
TCTAGAAATGCGTATGTACCCAACCTCATGCATCGTGCCACCTCATCAAAATTTGAATGTGGCATTTGATCTTATTTCTTACTCTTCGTCAAATAAAACGAAATCTAAGAGCTAGATTGTTGGGCCAAGGCCCAACCTACGGCAGGTTGATCAAATTTTAATGCGACAGCCGTGGTGATAAATCCCCCCCCAAAAAAACGGGAGAAGGGGGGAGCAGTGCTAATAGCCCTTGGCAAAAAAACTTATTTTTTGAAAGTAATCACCACTTCGCCACCTTCAACCGGCCCAGGTTGTCCCACTGTTTCAACAATGCCATCAGCTTCCGCTTTAACTTGATGCTCCATTTTCATGGCTTCAACAACGGCAAGAGATTGTCCCTTTTTAACAACATCACCAGGTTTCACAAAAAATCCGACTAATTTTCCAGGCATGGGTGCGCCGCATTCGCTCTTTTTATCGCTTACGTAGCGTTTTTGTTGCGCAACTTCATGGGCTTTCAAATGGGGATCAATTCCTTGTGTACGGATCGTATGACCTTGATAAAGATAAGCAACATGTCCACCCTGTTTTGCTGTGATCTCAATTCGTTCACCAAACAGATCAAACCTGTCGCCTGCTTGTTTAGACTGACTATGAGTAAATGCCGGGCTGTTCATCAACGCCGTTAAATCTCTCGGACCCTCTTTGATGGTTGAGTGATCACGATGTTTTAATGAATCCAAGCCAATTTTGTCAAACCCGATTACAGTTGCGATTTCTTTGTCGCCAACCTTGGTATTAGGCAATTCGTTTTGTAAAAGTGTTCTTTTGCCTTCAATGTCCAATGGGGCATGATTAGATTCATCATCGATTTCAGGATAAGGTGCTATTCCATGGTTTCTCAACAATTGCCCGATGATTGTAGGACGCTCAAGCAATGTTTTCCATTCTTGCAGCCCCTTCAAAATAGGGGTGGCAATGGCTAATTGCCCGCCATTTTGGATGTAAACTTGAGCAGCTTCCAAGGTTTTGGGGTGAATGCCTTGATTCAGCCAAATGGCAAAGCCAATTTGTTTAATCCACTCAGAAAAAGGCGTCACTGCGGTACCCAAACCAGTTAGTTGCCTTGCTAATGATATGGCTTGATGCATGTGCATATCTGGAATCCCTAACTTGCGTGCATCGGCGAGATCAGAAGAGTTTGTACCTCCAGCCATTTCAGAATCAGGATCTTGAATCAGTCGGGTGATCTTTTCATTATTGAATCGTGTGGTTAAATCAAGCGTCAATTTGGAGCCGTAATTGTATTGCATTAACCGCTCTTTTTCTTCTGAAGACAGAATTAGAGCTCTTGAAATGACTACATTCGAATTATGCGAACCACCCAGTGGGGCTGAGTCAACAACGAGTAAGGAATAGCCTAACTGTTGACATCGTTTGATGGCCTCAGCGCCGATATGAGCGGCCATACCATTAAACTCATGATTGTGAATAAAGATAATGGGGTCTTCTAAACCGCGATCTTTAAACATATAGCGAATAATGACGACCATTTTAACTATCGCATCTGCAGTCCATTTTGGACCTTGACTTGGATTTTTAATACGAATTTGTGAAAGCGGTTTTCCTTCTTCAGCAAAGAGATCCAATTGACGCTTCACCCATCCTTTGAAATGCCCTTCTGTATAGCGTGCATCCCACGCCCAATTGGGCATGGCCGCTAAATTAGCCCTTAACATCGCTCGCGTGGTAACGTCTTGTTCTGGATGGTTGCCGGCATGAAAATTATAAGGTATCCACGGAATAAACGGCGACATGTTAGGAGATACGCCATACCAATCTGACACTTCTTTTGCAATAGTTTGAAAGACAAACGCTTGTTCATCAGGTGTTTTAACGGTCAAGCCATTGAGCCATTTCGAGCGAGTTAATGAATGCGAGGGTAGGTTACTTAAGCAGCCTGATAATAACACGGCCATCCAATCAAATTTACGCATCAATGCTGCTTGATATTGAGCTCCACCTGTTTCAAAGCCAACACCTACTCCTGAACCTGCAAAGTAAATTTCAGCAATTTTAGCCGAGGCTTTTTGTATGAGTGCTGATTCTTGATCAGCAGAGGCTTGCTGAACGTCTCGAATAACCGTCACGGTTCCACCACCATGATTACTCAGTAAATCTTTTAATTCTTGGATATACGTCTGATAATTTTGGTGTTGTGTAAATCTAGAAAAAGGCGTTTCGGGTGTTTTTTCATACTGCAAGTCATCCATAAATTGAGTGAATTCTTTGAGCTGGTTTATCGTTGGATAGGGTTGATCTTTAACGCCTTCGTTGGGTCGATAGCCATGAGTAACCAGCGGTGTAACCGTTGTTGCCAACGCGTCAACTATTTTTTGAACGCTCCCCTTTTCAACAGGTGGATTAGCCAGCACATTAAAGGTGTTATTGCAGCCTAATTTGCCCGCTCTAAATACCGGATCAGACGCGAGCTTTCGCATGAAATCAAAGTAGGTGGAGGCTTCTGTTTTTAATCCATAGAACTGAAATGATTGGGCAAAGTTGAGCAACTTGTCGCATAAATCAGTCCATGAGTCAGCAGTGATTAATGCGCGGCCGATTTGCGGGTCGGCATCTAAAAATACAGGGCCTCTAGCAAACTGTACATTAGCACTTTGTGGATAAATGGCGCCATCAATGTTTAATCCACTGGGGTAGCGTGAGCCAGTAGGTGTGATTTCGCAAGATAACAGCCTAACATGAGCGACAATGGCTGGTCCTTTTTCACGGAAATCAGACGCTTTAGGTGCTGGATATCCTAGCGCTCTCATGACTTGTTCAGCCGGCACGTTGCGAGTGCGTCCCTTATGGTCAACCACTAACTCAGACAGTGCTTCATTCTCAACTTGAATGCGTTTGTTTAACTCCAGTAATTTGAAGCTCCAGTTGCCGTGTTTATCTTTAATGATAAGAATTTCATTAGTGCCTCGGCTGTCATAACCTGACGCATCAAAAATTGCTTTGGAGGCAGCGCGGCAACCATTGTAGATTTCTTGTGGAAGCATCTCAAGAATAGCTTCATCGGTGAAGCCAACTTCAAGCACTTTTTGGTTTTCTTTATTAAACCATACTAACCGACCACCTTGAGCCATTGAGGTGGCATCGCATTCAATTTCAATTTGAAACATTTGTGCGCCATCTAGATCCAGGGCTTGTTCGGCATAAACGCCGTTTAAGTTTCCACCGGTTTCATTGACGATTTTTCGAATGGCTTCTAGGGCATTGTCAAACGTCATTACAGCCACTTTTTTCGTACCGCGACCACCGCCTCCTTCATTGTGTTTCACAAAGACGGGTTTGCCTGCGAGCACAGGTGTGTTGTGGTATAGCTCAACTAGTTGTTCAGCCATTTGTTTGAATGACTCGTCTTTGTTGATAGACGTTGCTGGCGCGTTGACTTCAATAAAATCAGCGGTTGGCAGACCTTTTAATTGACAGAGTTTTTTATATTCGATTTTATCCAGTCCATGCATTTTATCAGGACTTGCACCAATCCAAGTAAAGCCAGCTTTTTGAGCTGACAAGGCCCATGAGGCGCTTTCAGCTTGCGCAGACCACACGGAATAAAATCCTACTCGCTTAGACGCCATGCTATCTCGTAGTGCGGGGTTTCTTGCAGCTAGTTCATTAAATTGTTGGGTAAAGTGGGGCATGCTAGACCAGTCTTTGATTCGTAAAACCAAGTCAGAGTTAGGTATAGGATCACGATCGCCTTGGACTACATGAATGATTTTCATATGAGGCCAAGCGGTTTTCAGTTGACGAATTGCGTAGTTCCCTGCATTTTTAGATCGATTGTGTATGACGAGGTAATCCAGTGGCTTTTTAACATCGTAGGGCGAAACGTAGTTGGCGAGCGTTGTATTGGCTCTAAAAAAATGGGAACGATGGCCGCTAATAATGGTCCTGCTTAACATATAAATCTCCTTTTAAAAATCCTTAATATGTGGCGATTATACCTATACCAGAATCATCGGCAAGCCCCAGAATAAGGCGATGGCAGTTTACTGAATAAAACCAAGCGGATAAGAAATGGTTATTTAGAAGTCCAGATATTAAGGGGTATCTGTTGAAACGAAGAATGACTTTTCTTACGGACATCGTAGCAGTACTTGTTGGGCCGAGGCCCAACCTACTGGCTCTCTTTTATTGCCTTTATTTCATCCATCCTGGCTTTAATTCTTTCCAAGAGTAAATGATCTTTTCCAACCATGGTTTTAGCTAGTTTCAATTGAGCCATGGCAGCTCGGTTTTCACCTTGGAGCATATGGCATTGTGCCAACGTAAAGTATGCGTAATCTTTATGATGGCTGCCGGCTTGAGCACGTGCTAGTAGTTCGCAAATGGTGAGGTCATCTCTAAACTGCCGGCTGCTTCTCAGCAAAATGCTAGCAGCTTGTTCTGGTTTATTAGCTTCCATCAAGGCTTGCGAATATTCAATCATGGCCGCGTAATTATCAGGGTAGTTAGCTTGCAGTTCTTTAAGGCGTGTTATTGCGCTGCTATGTTCTTGGCTGCCTGTTTCAGCCTGTGCCATGGCTATCGCATAAAATAAATTATCGTGATCTTGATTGAGTAGAGGCAATAAGCGAGCTTTTGCTTCTGCATACTGATTAATGGATAAGAGTGTTAACGCATAGCCATATTGGCAAGCAGCAAAGCTATTATGTTTGATACATTCTTGTTGATAATAACCAACCAGTGATTTGGTGTCTTGGGTGGCGGTATTGCGGATGAGTTCTTTAAATAAATGATAATCCAGATGATCAGGGTAAGTTTTTTTGATCAAATGTAAACTGCGATTTTCTGCTTCTGCAATCCTGTCATCATCCAAGGGATGGGTACGTAAAATCGCAGGGACATTGGCTGTGTAGTAATAACGCGTGCTTTGTTGCATTTTTTTGAAAAAATTGGCCATGCCGCGCGGATCAAGTCCTGATTTAATGAGCATGTCTATGCCAATACGGTCTGCTTCTTTTTCATTGGAGCGAACAAAATTAATATTGTCCTGCGCAAATCCTGTTAATGAACCCATAAGAGCACCACTACCCAATGCTGGATTAATCACGCCTAATGCAATGGAGGCGAGCATACTGGCCAACATGGGAATATGCATTTGTTTTTCATGTTCAATCATGCGGTATAGGTGATGCTGACGTACGTGAGACATTTCATGTGCCATGACCGCAGCTAACTCACTTTCGTTATCTGAGGCTAAAATTAATTGCGTGTTGACGCCGATGTGACCACCTGGGCCTGCAAATGCATTGATTTCGTTGGATTTCACGAGAAAAAATACAGGTGCTTGAAGTTGCCCATGACGAGCGAGAATTTTCCCTAAATGATTAATGTACTGGTTTGCCAGCGGAATACGAATGACGCTATCCGATTGATTGATTTGCTGGACGAATTCTTTTTCAAGCTGATCCAGCTCATTGTTTGAATAGGGTGAAAAAGCCCAAGGTTGCCCTGGTATGAGGAGCAGGGCACTTAAACTGGCGCTTTTTAGACTGCGTTTTAATCGTCTTAACATGAACAAAGTCATTAGGCCTACTCAAAAATTGAATAATTTGTTATTCTACGCACTTATTTTAATGCGTGGTTGAACGATGCATAAACAGTTTCTGCTTGCCGCCCTCGAACAAGCTTGGCTTGGACGCGGTATCTGTGCGCCAAATCCCAGTGTCGGTGCTGTTGCCGTCCAATATGGAAAAATTATAGCACAATCTTGGCATCGTGGTGCAGGTACGCCTCACGCTGAGGCGCTGTTACTTGAATCACTGCCGAATAACTGCCCAGACGTGACCGTTTACGTGACATTGGAACCCTGTAACCACTGGGGAAGAACGCCTCCGTGTGTTGATGCAATGATAAACTTTGGGATCAAGCAGGTGGTGTATGCATACACCGATCCTAATCCTCTAGTGAGTGAGAATAATACCCCTGACCTATTAAAAAAACAGGGGGTTTCTGTCTTGCATTTTCCCTTACCAGAAATTGATGCATTCTATCAGAGTTATCGGCATTGGATATTGACTGGCAAACCTTGGGTGACTGCTAAAATCGCACAATCATTCGATGGAAAAATTAGCGGCCCAGAAGGTGCTCGAGCACCCATTTCAAATTCATTGTGTGCTGAATTCACTCACGAACACCGGCTGCACAGCGACATCATTTTAACCACAGCTCGTACAATTAACGTAGATAATCCCTTACTGAATGCCAGATTGCCAGACATTGAACACGCCAAACCGATTGCAGTACTTGATAGGCATTTGTCACTCAATCCACACGCTAAAGTGCTTTCTCAGGGAGGGCATTGTTTTATTTTTCATGATGTTCGATACTCTCCTAAGAACCCATTGAAGCATTGCTCATACCATGGAATTTCAGAAAATAGTGAGGCTTTACTTGATCTCAGCGCGGTTATCTCTCACCTTGGCAGCTTAGGATTTCACGATGTATGGGTTGAAGCAGGTGCTACATTATTTAATACCCTGCATCAGGCTAAATTAGTCGATAGAACTTACGTCTATCTAGCCCCTAAAATAATGGGCGAGAGTGCACTATCAGCGTGGCAAAATACCAATCTTTTAAATCGCCCTTACTCTATTAAGTGGACGCCTAAGGGAGATAACATGATTGCTCAATTTGATTGGCAGGAGGATAGATGTTTACCGGATTAATTCAAGCCCAAGGGCTGGTGATGGCCAATACGCAACACGATGTTGCAAATCGCCTAGAGATTCGCGCATCTTTTGAGCAACCCCAGGCAGGAGAAAGCATTGCAGTGAATGGTGTTTGTTTAACCCTGCTGCCTGATTTTTCTGATGCACTTGCGTTTGATGTTTCCCCTGAAACATTGAAATTAACTAATTTGGGACAATTAACAGCAGGACAGTCTGTTAATCTAGAACGTGCGATGCTAGCCACCACTCGTTTTGGTGGGCACTATGTTAATGGTCATGTTGATACCACCGCTTGTCTGGAATCAGTGAAATCAGTGGGTGATTATGTCGAAATGATTATTGGTGGCTTTGCTGCTTGTGATACCATTTACCTTTTGCCTAAAGGCAGTATCACATTGGATGGGGTTAGTTTGACAATAAATGCGTTGGATGATCGTTGTATAAGTGTACTTTTAGTACCGCATACACTGGCTCATACTACCTTAGGTCATCGCTGTGTGGGTGATCGATTGAATGTGGAGTTCGATTATTTAGCGCAAATAGTCGCACACCAGTTGGGAGTTTTAAAACATGATTAATCATTTTGTCAGCATAGAGCAAGCCATTAGCGATCTTAAACAAGGTCGAATGATCATTCTGGTTGATGACGAAGGCCGTGAAAATGAAGGGGATTTGGTGATTGCTGCAGAACATGTGACTGCAGAATCCATTAATTTCATGGCCCGTTTTGGACGCGGACTGATTTGTTTACCGATGGCTGAAGAATTAATTGACAAGCTTAATCTGCCCATGATGACTAGCTGTAATCGCTCACCTTACGGTACAGCCTTCACTGTCTCCATTGAAGCAGCAGCAGGGGTATCCACTGGTATTTCAGCCCAAGATCGCGCGCACACCATTCAGGTTGCCATAAAGCCCGATAGCACACCAGCTGATATTATTTCACCAGGACACATTTTTCCCCTGCGCGCTCGGTCAAAAGGCGTTTTAGAACGAACAGGTCAAACCGAAGGAAGTGTTGATTTAGTGAAGCTTGCAGGTTTAACACCTGCAGCCGTGATCTGTGAAATCATCAATGAAGACGGCACGATGAGCCGGCGTGAGCAGTTAGTGACCTTCGCAGAAGAGCACGGGATTTCCATTGCCACCATTAATGATTTGATAGACTACCGTATACGTAATGAATGTCTGATTGAAACCAGTGCCGTGACACGTTTGCCCATCGAGAAATATGGTGATTTCACGATGACCTTATTTGCTAATCAGTTGGATAATTCAGAACATTTTGCCTTGGTAAAGGCGTCACCTGAACCTGATAGCGCGCCCTTAGTTCGCATTCACTCAGAGTGCATTACCGGTGATGTGTTTGGATCATGTAAATGCGATTGTGGTTCTCAATTGGATCAATCCTTAGCATTAATTGCTGAAAAAGGTGGCGTTGTAATTTATTTACGACAAGAGGGGCGAGGCATTGGCTTGACCAATAAATTAAAAGCCTATGCACTACAGGAACAAGGGTTTGATACGGTGGACGCTAATGTGGAACTTGGGTTGCCTATTGATAGCCGTAATTATGGTGTGGCGTATCAGATCCTGAAACACATGGGTATTCACTCAGTGAAGTTGTTAACCAATAATCCCCATAAAGTTGACGCTATGGCTCAATATGGCATCCATGTTACCGAACGCGTGCCGCTTTTAGTGCAATCAACACCGGATAATCAAATGTACCTGAAGACAAAAAAAGAAAAATTAGGGCATTTTTTGGTGATCAAATAAATTTGGAGACTTTATATGTTACATATAAAAGCAAAAATTGATGATAAAAGCTCATTTCCATTGGCAATTATTGTCAGTCAATTTAATCACGAGATCACGCAAGAACTCTTGATGGGAGCAATGCAACATCTAGCCTCTATTGGCTTTGACAGAGAAGCAATTACCTTGGTTGAAGTACCAGGCGCTATAGAAATTCCATTAATTGCCAAACGATTGGCTAAAAAAAGCAAATATGCTGCTATAATAGCCTTTGGTGCTGTGATTCGTGGCGAAACCACTCATTATGACTATGTGTGCCAGCAGGTCAGTGAGGGTTGCCAGCGCGTGGCTTTGGATCATGAAACACCTGTTATATTTGGTGTGTTAACGACCGAAAATGAAGCACAGGCTTGGGATCGGTTGGGCGGAAAGCACGGTCATAAAGGGGTTGATGCGGTGGATTGCGCTTTGGCAATGCACAGTATTTTACAACAATGTTAGGATTATCCATGACAAATTACATATTCATCACCGGTGGGGTGGTTTCATCTTTGGGCAAAGGAATTGCTTCCGCATCACTCGCTGCAATACTTGAGGCTCGAGGTCTTAAAGTAACTTTGATCAAACTCGATCCATACATCAATGTTGATCCTGGTACTATGAGTCCATTTCAGCATGGTGAAGTATTTGTTACAGATGATGGTGCCGAAACGGATCTTGACTTAGGTCATTACGAACGATTTGTACGCACGACCATGACTAAGTTAAATAATTTTACCTCTGGAAAAATCTACGAGAATGTGATTAAAAAAGAGCGCCGTGGTGATTATCTGGGTGGCACGGTGCAAGTCATTCCTCACATCACCAACGAAATTAAACGCTGCATTAAGCTCGGTGCAGAAGGCTTTGATGTGGCAATGGTTGAAATTGGCGGTACAGTAGGCGACATTGAGTCGTTACCATTTCTGGAAGCCATTCGACAAATGCGTATGGAACAAGGTGCTCAAAAAACATTGTTCATCCATTTAACACTAGTGCCTTACATTGCTACATCTGGTGAAACAAAAACCAAGCCGACGCAACATTCTGTAAAAGAATTGCGATCTATTGGTATTCAGCCTGATATCCTTATATGTCGTTCTGAACAGCAGTTATCAGAGCATGACCGTGCCAAGATTGCGTTGTTCACCAATGTTGAAAAAGAAGGTGTCATCACCCTTCAAGATGCAAAAAGTATTTATCAAATCCCTATGATTCTTCATGAACAAGGACTAGATGAGATCGTTGCGAAAAAATTAGCATTGACACTAAAACCAGCCGACTTATCAGAGTGGCAAGATGTTGTCGATGCTCAAGCGGTCAAAACCATGACTGTAAAAGTAGCAGTTGTGGGCAAATACACCGATTTGAGTGATGCCTATAAATCAATCAACGAAGCGTTAATCCATGCTGGCATTCATACGCAAACACGTGTTGAAATCGTCTATATTGATGCTTATTTGGTTGAAACCCATGGTACAAAATTACTTGAAAACGTAGACGCTATTTTAGTTCCAGGTGGATTTGGTGAACGTGGAGTCGAAGGAAAAATAAGCTCGATTCAATATGCCAGAGAAAATAACATCCCGTTCTTAGGGATTTGTTTAGGAATGCAAACGGCAATCATAGAATTTGCTCGTCACGTGGCAGGTTTACCTCAGGCGAATTCAACAGAGTTTGACTCATCAACCCCATACCCTGTGATTGGGTTAATCAATGAGTGGTTGGAAAGCGATGGCAGCGTAGTTAGCCGCGATGAAAACAGTGATTTAGGCGGCACGATGCGTTTGGGTGCTCAACTGTGTAAACTTGATGCTGACTCTTTAGCGCGCCGCGTATATGGTCAAGATGAAATTATTGAGCGGCATCGTCATCGATATGAAGTCAATAATGCATTTATTGAAACACTGGTTGAGCATGGGTTAACAATTGCTGGGCGCTCAGCAGATGGTAGTTTAGTAGAAATGATTGAGCTTGCGGATCACCCATGGTTTGTAGCTTGTCAGTTTCATCCTGAATTTACCTCAACGCCTAGGGATTGCCATCCTTTATTTAAACATTTTGTGCTGGCGGCACGTGAACACCACCATACAAAGGAAGAAGCATGAAATTATGTGGTTTTGAAGCAGGGATAGCATCGCCTTTGTTTTTAATTGCGGGCCCTTGTGTGATTGAAAGTGAAGAGCTTGCCATAGAAACAGCGGGTTATTTAAAAGACATATGTCAGCAATTAAATTTGCCTTTTATTTACAAGTCTTCTTTTGATAAAGCAAATCGATCCTCAATCGGTAGTTATCGAGGACCTGGATTTGAAAAAGGGTTGATGATTCTAGAAAAAGTCAAAACACAAGTGGGTGTGCCTATTTTAACGGATGTCCATGAAGATACCCCGTTATTAGAAGTGGCTAGTGTGGTTGACGTGCTGCAAACGCCAGCATTTCTATGTCGGCAAACCAATTTTATTCAAAGCGTTGCTGCATTAAACAAGCCTGTTAACATTAAAAAAGGGCAGTTTTTAGCCCCGTGGGACATGGTGAATGTGGTTGATAAAGCACGCTCAACAGGCAATCAACAAATCATGGTGTGTGAACGTGGTGCAAGTTTTGGGTATAATAATTTGGTTTCCGACATGCGCTCGCTAAAAATTATGCGTGAGACAGACTGCCCTGTAGTTTATGATGCCACGCATTCTGTGCAATTACCCGGCGGACAAGGTTCAGTATCAGGTGGTCAAAGAGAATTTATCCCAACGCTTGCACGAGCTGCCGTGGCAGCAGGGATATCAGGCCTCTTTATGGAAACCCATCCTGATCCCGATAAAGCGCTAAGCGATGGCCCAAATAGTTGGCCTTTAGCTCGAATGAAAGAGCTGCTTGAAACTTTGGTTGAAATCGATGCTGTATTTAAACAACGCGGCGAGATTTTTGCTTAAGAAACGAATTGCTGTTTTAAATTTCCCTGCTTAAAGACCGTCTTTTCGAACAAAGGGAATCAATCCTCTTTGATGAATAATCATGGCTGTCGAAACAAAACTTGATCAATAGGACGTATGTTGGGCTTGGGCCCAACATAGCTAAGTTTCATACCCACGGCTGTCGCATTAAAATTTGGTCAACCTGCCGTAGGTTGGGCCTTGGCCCAACAATCTAGCTATTAGATTTCGTTTTATTTGACGAAGAGTAAGAAATAAGATCAAATGCCACATTCAAATTTTGATGAGGTGGCACGATGCATG
>CANJSM010000067.1 GCA_947477015.1 Legionellaceae bacterium | reverse complement strand
GAATTTTGGGATACAATCAAACAAAAACTATGGGGTGTCCATTTCTGGTCGCCAAGTTATTGTGTTGTATCTTGTGGTGGGGCTAGCC
Organism: Legionellaceae bacterium; assembly: GCA_947477015.1. Classification (GTDB taxonomy): domain Bacteria; phylum Pseudomonadota; class Gammaproteobacteria; order Legionellales; family Legionellaceae; genus DDPF01. The sequence continues at coordinate 11,702 of CANJSM010000067.1, read as the reverse complement.
TGGATATAGTAAAAGCATATATCGAAAATCAAAGAAGACCGCCATCAGAAAAACAAATTAAGCAATCCAAGGCCATAGCAGGAAAACCGCTCGCTTGACCCGCCTCTAAAGAAACGGGATTGCGTGAGCCATTTGTTCAAAACGTATCGAAAGCATTAAAAACAGTGCTTTTATAATTCTTAATAAATAGGTCGTGTGTTCGATTCACATCAACGGCACCAGCAGTGGTAAGGGATTCAGGGTGTTTTTTGAAAATTGGCACTGGGTCTAGTGGCAGTGTAGTGGCAATAAAATCATATCAAATACCCCGTTTTCCTTCTAATAAGTTCAAATGGTTACAATCGCACCATTGAGTGACCAATAAATATCTCACTGTTTCTTAATTGGTCCATTTGTTGTACAATGCGCAATATATTTTTATTTTATTAAAATCCAATGACATACAAAATAACCACTTACTTTTTATTAGCTACATTGACCTTATCACTTTCTAGCTGCGCTAGTACTCATCGCCTAGGAGATGGTGTTATCGTTGCGGCAAAACCATTGAATGAACATGATTATAGCCCCAGTGACAGAACTGAAGCAGGAGCAAAAATTGGTGGAACAATAGGTGCTGTTGGCGGAGGAATCGTGGGCGGTGCTATTGGTCTTGTACCGGGCTTCATGTCAGGCTCGGCACCTGGTCTTATGATTTGCATTATCGGTGGCGCCGTTATTGGAGCAACAATATTTGGTGTAACCGCAGGAGCTGTTGGAGGCACTGTGGGTTATGCTGCGGATCTTACCGCTCAAAATAGGTCTCAATATGAATTTAAAGTTAAATCAGACAATCAATCTCAGATTTTAACCATTACACAATATTCAGGTGCAATCCCATTAAATACGAGTGTTCGTATTTTGGAAAAAAATGGAACCATTTTTGTTCGGAAAAATTAATTGCATTACATTGTTTATGGGTTGTTAGCATGATGAGAAAAATCAAGAAATACATGTTTGTGGGGGCCTTGTCTGCTTCGTTATCTTGCTTCGCTTCGTGAACTACTCGTGGCTAAAGCCACGAGTAGTTCACGAAAGAGATTAATTGACGCCTCCCCCAGTTGCTGTGGCTTGCTATAGTGAGTATCGCTTTTATACCTAAGATAAAAGCCACCATGAATGCGGCCAAGTGATGAGTTCGCAATGAAGATTTTCTAACTCATATAACTGCGCTTGGGGGTAAGTCTTGACATGTGCCACCTCAAAAAAAAACATCTAAGGCACATGTCAAGACCTACCACAAACCATGTCACAAAACCCAGTAAATTATCCCCTAAAATTGTCTAATACACCAAGCACTACACTGACTATCTTTGCCGGCACTCAATGGAGAACCAGAAACGCTAAAATTAATTCGGTATGCATTATTGGCGTCCACTTCTGTAGAGCTCCAAAGAAATGCAGGATCGCTTGAACTTTGCCAAATTTTTAATATGCTATTTTGCAAATACATTTGATTGAGTTCATATGCTGATGGAAGATAATAATCCGCGTAACACGTTTCCTCTGCTGAGCCAGTGGTGCCACATAGTGTTACACCGTCTTCTTTTACCGAAAGACCAAGACAGTATTGGGCTGCCATATTTGATAAAGTAGTTGATTGGAGGGCTGCATAGGCCGACTGTGCACCAACTATCACGGAAGTATTCATAGCACCTGCGCCGATTCCATTGGCTATTGAATTCACTTGAAAATCTGCTGTTGTATTCGACAACCCACCATCCCATGTATTATCTATTCCAACAAACACTGTATTTGCCACCAAACCATGGGTACCGTTACTGTTGACATAAAAAACAATCCCACCCAAGGCTTGCTGTCCTACTGTGTAGGTTGGTGTTACTGGAATATTCGCAATTTTAGAATTAAGCACCGCAACTTGCTCTTGCACGTATCCAACCGAAGCCTGATTGACATTACCAGCATAAACATGGTTCACAAGTGTTGCTATAATAGCAGCAGAAAAAAACAATTTATTTTTAGTCATGATATTCCTTATCATTTAAATTCTGTTTGGTTTTTTGATAGGGTCATTACAGAGAAAACTCTAATCAACCTATCCAGTTAATACTTATCTCAGATTGTAGGTTGGGCCTAGGCCCAACAGGGCGTGGCACGAATGCAGAACTTGTTGGGCCTAGGCCCAACCTACATGTTACTCAAAAAATCGAGCATTTCGTGAACCTATCCATTTAATACTTATCTCAGGAACCACCTCACTTTTTTTGTGGTTCAAATAGAATACAAAAGACTTAACAATACACCATTCTGAACTGGAATATTGGAGATATGACCTGTGTATGCAGCAGGGTTAATCGTATAAGTCGTATTCCCGCTAAAAACACCTTGATAATTGAGGGATATACTTGCCCGGTCATTGATGCGCGTACCCAATCCTGCTTGAAGTTCAAAAGCGACTTGTGAGAGATCATTAAAGGTAACGCGATCATTGATTTGCATACGACGGTAGGCTATACCGGGTTTAATTAAACCAAATACGGGAATACTCGCTACCGGTTGCCATGATGCTATAGCTAAAAGGTCTAACATAGGTTTAATCGTAACCTGTGGGGGTATCCCACCTATTTCATTTAGTGTCGCTTGAGGAATAGAAAGCCGTGCTGTATTACCGTTTTGCATTCCTATTTCAACACCAAATCCTACGGTTTTAAAAGAGCCCAAATCTCTAGTAATTGCAAATCGACCAAGGGCTGTTTGACCATCACCGATTGCGGCTTGTGCGGAAGAATCAGCTGTTAGGCCACCACTATAGAAATTATTATACGAAGTATACCCAAGGCTACCAATTACCGACCAAGGATGATGATCATCAGATAATGGCGCACCCATTTGACCTGCTATTGCGCTAAAAGATAGAACACAACCAGCTATTACGAACTTCCCTTTTTTAAGCTTCACATGACCTCCTGTAACTGTTTGGTTTGACTACGAGATTTTGATTTTGTAACGGCTAAACCCATGGCGCCCCTTGGAATAGCCATTGGGCATAGGATATATTTGCATAGAGTCACATCATACAACACCTAATTGAGAATTAATAATACCATCACATGTGAGTAGCCACCTGAGCTAGAAATTTTAGACACATGTAGTATATCAATACAACTCTCCTTCAAAGTTGTTTACGGTCATTAATTCTCAGCCATTCTTTAAAATCTTTTAACAATGCCTCTGCGCACCTGGACTTGGAAAAAAAACCGATTTAATAAGGGCCCGAGCGCGTGACCGGGCCCGTATTAGATCGATATTTTGTCCCAAGTCCAGGCGTTAGCAATACAGGTTATTAATGTACCTTCAGGAAATATCCCCAGAATAATCCGCAATATTGCGCTGTTTACGCATAGCGTCCAGTATAATTACTGTTTTTTTATCAGTACCTAAAGTCTGAGGCAATAACTGGATCATGGTTTGATGATGGCCTGGCTTAGAGGTTAAGGTCCGATATCCATGAGCTTGCAGTGCTGCATTTGCAAATTGCATAATTGCCACTAAGCTCGCGTAGAAGTACGTGAGCTTTAGCAAGTTTGGATACAGAAGATTCTGCATGGAAAAATCACAATTTACAGACAGCCAAATACGGTGGAATGGATGCATCGATGAGCTTGGGGTCAAGACCTGATAATCATATAGAAAGCTCTTTCGCATATCGCGTATCGCATCAAAATTAAATCAGCAGACAACTACTTGGTGTATAATGATGACCTCATCAACATCACGGCTAAACTATCATGCCAGAACTACCTGAAGTTGAAACCATCATGAATGGCTTAAAGCCGCATCTTGAAGGCGCTATCATTCAAGATGTTGTGGTTCGCCACCATCAATTACGTTGGCCAATCCCGCCTGCATTGCAAAAAGTTCTAAAGCAGCGGCGAATTAGTTCATTATCACGTCGTGGTAAATATTTACTAATGCCGACCGATAAAGGCACTGTCATTATTCATTTAGGCATGTCAGGCAGCTTACGATTGGTTACCCACAGCACACCACTAAATCCTCACGATCATGTCGATATCATTTTTACTGATGATAAAATTCTGCGTTACACAGATCCGCGACGTTTTGGAGCATTGTTATGGACGACGGAAGATCCCAAAGACCATACGTTACTTAAATCGCTCGGCATAGAACCACTGGATGCTGATTTTACGAGTCATTACCTCATGCAGCGAGCCTATGCACGCCGCGTTCCAATCAAATCATTCATCATGAATAGTAAAATAGTCGTTGGTATTGGTAATATTTACGCGGCAGAAGCATTGTTTTTGGCAGGCATTCACCCCTTAACACCGGCAGGTTTATTAACACAGATACAGTGTCAACAACTAGTCAATGCCATTAAGCGGGTCTTAGAATCAGCCATAAAACAAGGGGGCACCACGATAAAAGATTTTGTAAATAGCGAGGGAAAGCCAGGTTATTTCGCACAAAAACTTTCGGTTTATGCCCGAACAGGGTTACCTTGTGTTAGGTGTCAAAATCCTTTGCAACAAATTAAACTAGGTGCTCGCAGTACTGTTTTTTGTACCATCTGCCAGCCGAATCAAACAACCGGAACGTCTCGAGGCGAACTTTAAACACTGCAAAGTCTAGGTTAAAATAGCTTGGGGAGAAGGTCTTGACATGTGCCTTTTGTAAATTTGAGTTAGGCCTTTCTTAAGCGTTACTGCACATCGCGCTCCAAAACATGGTGGAGTGCCGCCAGACCCACTCCATCTAAAGATTTTAATGTGATTTGCTTGGCTCCCAACATTGCCCGGCGAACAATGTCAATCGGTGGCCTACCTTGGCGCATGAAATCATCATGAAATTGCTGGAGGCTAAATGCATCGCCTTGTTTCTCTTGTAGCTCGGCTCGCAGCTGTAAAATTTGTAATTTACCTAATGTGTAGTAAAGATACGTCGGATCAGAAGCACCACGCTTGACTTCTCGTTTAGCGGTTGTTTTAGATTGATACCCTTCTTTAACAAAAAAATTCACGGCATCGTCCATGCTCATGTTTTCTGTGTGCATTTTTATGCTAACAATAAATCGTGCATTCCGTAAAAGCGCTTTTTTTAATTGCCCTAAACGCAATATTTTCGCCTCATGGCTATTGCTGGGTCCACCATATCCTTCATCCAACATCATTTGCTCACAATAATGAGCCCAACCCTCGCTATTGGTTTTAGAACCCAGTATTTGACGTACACGATCATTAATGTGGTGCATCCAAAGAAAATGCACATAATGACCGGGATAGGCTTCATGGATGGCTGTGTTAATAATCGATGGATTATTCATATTTCGCATGAATCGCATTATTTTTGCTTCGGTCCAGTTGGCTTTCGGCAGAGTCACATTGACATATGCTTCACTGGCATTATTCTCGAAGGGGCCTGGAGTATCCATTGAGGCAGACGAGGTGGCTCGAATAAAAGACGGTGTTTCTTGCATTGTAGGACGCACAGCAGATGGAATCGTGATGATTTTTTTACTGTGAATAAAGTCAATCAACCCATCAAATGAACTGGAAAAAGCCGTCAATAATTGATCTGACTGCAAGTAGTTCGCATCAACTTCAACCTCGAGCTCAGCAAGAAGGCGTTGATATGCGGCTTGATTCTTGGCTAAATCAAGGTAGCCCATGCCGAGCAACTCATTCAGTGGCGTATTGACCATTTCATCGTACAGCAGTTTTTGCTTGAAAACGTCCGAACCTAGCCTAAAATCGCCTTGCGATTGTGCAAGCAAGGTGTTTTTAATCCAAAACTGGTACTCTCTTAACGCTGAAATAACATTGGCATTGCTTTTTTCTAGTGCTTGTTTTAACTCAGGATCGTCTGCATCCAAGAATGCTTCAGGGACTTTATTTTTAAAAAAATTAATGATCCCCGGCAATTGTTCTAGGGCAACCTCGGTATATACTTTAGGTGGATTGACTAGATTTGATCGAGCAGCCTCCAATACTGCGGGCATTAATTTTTCGCGTTCGATAAACACTTTCAATCGAAGGTTCACCGGAGCAAAACTACGCTTCATGATGACAAATGCACCGCGAACCATCCCGCCCAAATAGTAACTAGGATTTTTTTCCCAGGGTCGAATGACCTCCAGCGTTAGCAATTCACTGCGGCAATAATTTAAAATTAAATCACGGTCGCCTTGAAGTTGTTCACTGAGCACCAATGGATTAATGGCATCCACCCGCCGTTCAAATTGTTTTAATAATTGTATATTTTGGTTAACGCCGGCTTTGGAGTAATCTTTTAAACGATCATCAAACTTATGAATGCCTTGTTGTGTTGCAAACGAGGGATTATGGGGAAATAAGTAATCATCAAAAAATTCATCTGCCAATTCTTGAAACGTTTGTTCAGGCGAGCCCGCTGCAAAGGCTGACGCGAAAAAAAGAGACAATAACAGCATCAACATCCGTATTTGTTGTGATCGTATATGCCATGTAGGTTTCAATGCAGCACTCCTTGCTGTACTTTAAACGTGCGACAATAACTTGTAATTAGATATTCTGAAGCTCGACGTCTCGCGGCTTGTAAAAACGAATGGTCAGCAGACCCTAGCTATTTTTGAGTATAGTAGTCGATTGGTATTTGTCAAAATAATTGGTAACGCTTTACATGCTACAGTTATGCGGAGTAACCAAACACGATTGCAGGAGTGCTAATTTATTGTTCTGCTTAGTAATTTCATCGTTTAGCAACGACAATCCCAACGCATAGTCATCTTCTTCCTGTCCTTCGGCTCTTTGACTATTTGGCTCGAAAAATGAATAATTAAGTGGCTGTTTTGTTTCTTGTCCAGCTATCAGTTCTCGTTGCGCTTGGGTTAACAGTTTTAATTTAGTTGTTTTGAAATCGATTTTACGCTTAATAAACACAGTGCTATTGTCGGTGTTACCATTAACAATGTATTGTGACACGGCATTTTCGAGCACGTTGATTCGATCATGGTTAATAAGATTACCTAGAAACGGTTCATTGTATTTGTTAATGTAACGACTTAGTGTGGATAGCATATTATTGAGTGGCACGAGTTGATGTTCATTGAATGAGTCAGAAAAACTGTCATGGTTGTAGAACTTTCTTAACAAGCGGTCAATCACCGGTCGGTCTTGCTCTAAACTAAGGGGCGCTTTGTTAAATACGCTCGTGTTTATTTCATTGCCAAAAAAGGTCATGACGTACCTCACGAAGGCTTGACAAGGCGGAACCAAAAGATTTCTCACCAGAAAAAAAGAATTCACTCCTGTTGCAACTAGATTAATGATTCCTATCACATCAAAAAGGTGAACTAACGAGATAATTGGCGCCAAATAAAAGGTGATAGCCAATGACAACGCTAAAAAAATCGCTGAGATCGAGAGGTCGAGCGGACTGACTTCGCCTTCCTTAATTTTATGAATAACCTTAGTAAGATAGCCAACAGACAAACAAATATTCATTATGCTTAAAAAGAAGCTGTGTGAAAAGATGTTGCTGATGGCAATAACAGGAGGGAATATTACTAAAAATACAATGTTTGATAAAACCGCTAGACTTTTATAAGTAATACTAAACACATCATCGTATTCTTTTTCTCGATGACGATTTCTACCAAAAAATACTCGATTTAATGTTATCATAAAGTCGGCACAAATCGTTCCACAGTGTCTGCCAACGCTATATCAAGGCTCAAAACAACTGAAGCCAGAGAACGGGTTATCATGGCAGCTAAATTCAGAACAAGGTCAGCCACAAACGAAACAGCATAAAGCAACAATCCAACCAATGAGGCGCAACATCTCTCTGTCTTTGATGAATGATATTCCTCACTATCAGATTCGAACGGGGTGATAAACAGTTGGCATAAGCAACTTACTGTCATCAAGAGATTAGCTGCCGCTTTAACCGCTAGTTCTTGGCCTGCTTCAAGAGGTCCTAAGTTCCTCCCCCTTGTGTCTTTCTCCCACCACGGAGATAAAAAACCAGGCTCATTTCCCTCTCGAAAAAAACTTAAACTGGTTCTAACAGACGAATACTTTTCCACAAATATAGCTAGTTCTTCAGACATATGGCTTAGTTCAGACTCCACGTTTTCTATGAACATAGCTCTCTCCAAGTATTTTTGCTGACTAATAAAAAGCGCCCTGATTGTATTACGGAAGCACATACTCGTCAAATATTAATGCTTTATGAGGTCGATTTGTTCGGCCCCAATCCATCTACCAATTTTTTAACCAAACCTGGGCCTTGATAAACCAAACCCGTGTAAACTTGCAAGAGATCGGCTCCTGCTGCTATTTTTTCCCGAGCAACGTCAGGGCTAGCAATGCCTCCTACGCCAATTAATGTCACATCATGGCCGACTACTCGCTTCAAAACCCTCAAACATTGTGTAGAACGCGTTATCAATGGCCGTCCACTTAGCCCTCCTTGTTCTTCTCCATGAGGCAGCATACGAACAGCATCATGCACACTCGTTGTGTTGGTGGCAATAATGCCGTCAATGCCATTGGACACCACAACATCTGCCATTTTTTTTAACGTTTCATCGTCTTCATCTGGAGAGAGCTTAACCACCAAAGGGACATAGTGTTGGTATGTATCGGCTAAAACCAATTGTTCTTCTCGCAACTGATTGATTAAATTACTGAAATATTCGCCCCGTTGCAACTCGCGAAGATCGGGTGTGTTAGGGGAAGATACATTGATGGTTACATAAGACGCACGTGAATACACTTTGCGAAAACAGTACAAATAATCGTCAACCGACTGATTGAGTGGGGTGTCTTTGTTTTTGCCAATATTAATCCCCAAGATGCCGCTATAACTGGCTTTATTTACATTGGCTAACAACGCGTCAACGCCTTGATTATTAAACCCCATGCGATTAATAATTGCTCGCGCTTTTGGTAAGCGAAATAATCGTGGCTTAGGATTTCCTGCTTGTGGCTTAGGTGTCACAGTACCCACCTCTATATACGAAAATCCAAGCTTAGCCAGCGCATCGAGATACTCGCCATTTTTATCAAACCCAGCAGCAAGCCCTATCGGATGAGCAAAATCAAATCCCATGGCATGCACGGGTTTACTGGTCGGTTGAATGAATCTTTTCGCTGGAATAAAACGCAATGCAGACAAACTTAGTTCATGGGCTGTTTCTGGATTCAGCGAAAACAAAATGGGTCTGATTAACGAGTACATCAGTTACTGCTCCTTTTATTCATTGGTTGTATCAAAAAAATTCCACTTCTGATTTGCACTTTCGCTCAGAGTGAACTATCATTAAATCATAGATGGTACGTCTTGCTCAGCTAACGCTTTCTGTTAGGAGGCCTAGTTTCAGGTGCCGTGTGCATGCTTAACCTAGTTAAGAAGCCTTAAGTATCTGATGTGGCTCCCACTTTGCAACCCGGAACTGCAGCAAGACTACCATCCCTACCTTCCTCAAAACCCATTAAGAATTGAAATAAACCCTGAAAAATGATAGACTTTACCATCATAAATTGTCTTCGAGGTTCCCATGCGTCAATTTTTTCACCTCATTCTCTCAATAACGATGGTTGCGTTTATTCATCAAGCACAAGCAGCCAACTTAAAAAGCGTGGGAAAACCATCTGCTGATGCAGTCATTACATCAAAAATCATGACTGAATATACACGAAAAACAAATTTGGATCCTTCAAAAATATCTGTTTTAACTCAACAAGGTGTCGTTAAACTCAGTGGCGAAGTAAAAGATAAACAAACCTTTGTTGACGCGTTTTGGCTGGCCAGAACAACGCGTGGCGTCAAAATGGTTGATGTAGATGACTTGGACATTAAACATGTCAATACAACACTCAGCGATGCGTATATTACCGCCAAAATTGAAACATCTGTCCTCAAAGCAAAAATTTTAGATGATGAATCCATTCCTTTGGTAGGTATAAATGCCACAACAGCAAATGGCATCGTCACATTGACGGGTGAAGTTAAACGAAGTCAATCCATCAACGCCATTTTGAAACGCGCCAATGCTGTTCATGGCGTGAAAAAAATCATATCTAGTTTACACGTAAAAGGCGTGAATGAAGCTGCGCCTAAATCTTAACATCAAGCGATGCTCGACTTTTTCAGCAACACGGAGGTTGGGCCTTGGCACAACCTCCGATTGATTCAATCCGTTCGAAAACACCAACAATTAAGGATGCATCGTGTCTCTACTCGCCCGTTTCAAATGTTTTCTCTGGTATTTTGGCTGCTTTAAGGTTCCTTTAATTGGTTATCTACACCCGCGCTTAATCACCCTGACTGATGAAAAAATAGTTATCAAGTTACCTTTGAAACGACGTAGCAAAAACCACTTAAACTCGATGTATTTTGGTGCTCTGGCAGTAGGTGCAGATTTGGCTGGTGGATTGTATGGGTTTTATCATGCAAGACAAGCCAAACTAGACGTCTCCTTGGCGTTTAAGTCATTCCAAGCTCAATTTTTAAAACGCCCAGAATCGGATGTGTTTTTTGTTTGCACCATGGGAGAGGTCGTCAAAGAAATGATTCTTGAATCGCAGCGCGAAGAACGTCGTATTAACAAGCCCATTCTAGTCACTGCCTACACCAATTATCTGCAACAACCAGAAGAAGTCGCTCAATTTACATTAGAATTATCTTTAAGAACCCGATAAGGAATAAACATGTTAGACCGTTGGAAAATAAAGTTTGCTGCCATTTTTGAAGCAAACCCGATACTGATACAAGAAATAGCACTGAATAATACAGAGAGCGAAAGTCGAGCAATGACTTTGTTTGTTCACAGCAAATTAGATGATTCTTACGACAACTTAAACCGCTTTATCGTATTGGCAGAAGTATTAGCAAACCCATTATGCCAAACCATTTACGATGCACGGTTACGCTCTTTTTCATCTTATAGCGACACCCGTGATCCCATTGATTCAACATTTGCTTTAGATCTTATCAATCAGCTCTACACTGAACAAGACAAAGAAAGACAAGTGGCTATTTTTTTTGATGCATGTGCACGATTTCGCTCCTACCCCCCTACTCAAAAATACATGACTGATCTTAGAGTAGACGATGCCGTCCTGATGGCATTGAACTTGCACTGTTTATCCATGATTGAACGGATTGATAGCGCACTAGATTATCAACAAACCCAACAGATGATTAACAAGCTACACACTTTAGGCGGCGATCAAGCCCTGTTTGATCAACTTAACTATTCAATAGCAAACACCATTGAAATGGATGATCTCTATTCTCAGCGCTCATACCAGCAACTGATGGACGAGATTAAAGAAGCCCTGTTTAAACCACAAGTCTATTTAAGTTTATATACAACAGAGCTTAAAGAATCAAAGGGATATGCTGCTGTAGTAGACTCTCCGCCCATTAAACAAGTCGCTACGTCACATGATACGCTATTTAATCCTCGCCGCTCGCGCAAAAGAAAAGCGCCTATCGCTGAGTCAGTAGATCATACAGAACAATTACACGAACAAAGCGCGGGGACACTTGGGGTCACCCATTAGAAACTCTCTGTCAACAGGTAAAGCTTCGCCCGTTTGGTTTTTTTTACCAAATTATTGCTTGTCTATCAGTCACTGAGCGTTTTATTGATATACTACATGCGTCTAAAATTTCTAGCGGAGGTGTCTACT
>CANJSM010000066.1 GCA_947477015.1 Legionellaceae bacterium | reverse complement strand
CATCAATGCTCTCAAGATACTCAATAGTCATGAGCAAGATGTTCACCACGCACCAGAAACCACGCAAAATCTGCCAAAACCAACTCCATATCAACTAGCAACCAGAGACACTGTTAATTATCACCTGTATGGATATCAACAAGGTGGCTCACTGGCATCATTAGGTCATGTCATCCTTATTTACTTACAAACAGCGTATTCATATGTATGTAATTTGATTAGCGAAGCCTTTAACAAGACTGAAGAAGAAAGTAATCATGATTCCGCTGCTGCTATGAAGGTTTAATCATTATTCAACCTTCTACTGAGTCAATAGATGGGCTTGCTTCACGCAGCCCATCGAATAAATTCCTTTACAAGTGCCATCACAATGGCTAAATTACCTACCTTTTAATATTGAGCAACCATTATGCAAGCTTATAAAAAATACATTTGTGTTATATGTGGATTCATTTACAACGAAGCGGAAGGCTGGCCAGATGACGGCATAGAAGCGGGCACCCTATGGGCAGATGTGCCTGAAAATTGGTTTTGCCCTGATTGTGGCGCAGGAAAAGAAGATTTTGAAATGGTTGAAATAGATTAACTGTTTGTACGTCATTCCCAAAACCGTGGGGGATGACGTACAGAATGGCTTATTCCATTACTTCAACACCACTAAGATCACAATAGCAATGAGCATTACGGTCGGCACTTCATTAAACAAACGATAAAATTGGTGCCCCTTCGTATTATGGTCCTCTGCAAATTGCTTGACAAAATACCCGCAAACACCATGATATATCCACAACAATAAAACCAACGTTAACTTGGCATGCATCCATCCAGCGCTTAAATAATAACTCGTGTTATAAGTGACAAGCCATATCCCAAAAACCGTCGTCAGCACCGCGGCAGGCCATGTAATCGCATAGTAGAGACGACGCTCCATAATCTTGAATCGTTCTAAGCTAATCTTATCTTGTGCATCGGCATGATAAACAAATAGACGAGGTAAATAAAATAGCCCCGCAAACCATGCCACCATTGCAATAATATGAAATGCTTTAATAATTAACATAAGAGGTCCTATTTAGTTTTATTTTCCCGACGTTTCGCCTGCTTAAATAAATTCAAGGCCTCAACACTTAATGAAAACCCCATGGCAAAATACAGATAACCTCTAGGGACATGAAAACCGAAACCATCTGCGACTAGCATGGTGCCTACTAAAATCAAAAAACTCAATGCTAACATTTTAATACTGGGATGTTTTTCAATAAAATGTCCTACGGGTTCACTGGCATAAACCATCACCAATATAGCGCAGGTAATGGCTGTCGCCATTACGATAAAATTATTTGTCACAGCAATAGCAGTCAGCACGCTATCTAGAGAAAAAATAATATCCATCAAGCCTATTTGTATAACAACTTTTTTAATCGTTGTTGCAGCACCAATAAACTCTTTTTTTTCAGCCGGTGTCTCCCCTACTTCCAAATGAATTTCCTGAGTTGCTTTAAATATTAAAAAAGCCCCCCCTGCAAACAGAAAAATATCTCTCACAGAAAATGTGAGCTCACCCAATATGAGAAAAGGCTGAGATAATTTAGCTAACCAAATAGCCGAGGCAAGTAACATTAACCGAGTAACCCAAGCAAAAGTAAGGCCCCAATGACGGGCTTTTCTGCGTTTCTCTCGAGGCAATTTTTCAGTTAGTATCGATAAAAAAACCAAGTTATCAATGCCTAGAACAATTTCCAAAATAATTAAGGCGAGTACGCTAAAAAGAATATCTAAAAGTTCCATGAGATCAATTCGTTGTTAAAATTGTATTGTCCACAATAATCACTGAAAGGTAAATGGTTCACTTTCACCGTTACCTTAGCTATAATAAGAAAGCTATCGCTTAATCTAAAACAGGTGAACACAATCATCAACTTAATCAAGAAACTACTACGTAAATCCAGGCATAAAAAATTGCCTGTGAATTTAGAGGTTGACTCCGGACATGTCATCTCTCGAAACCATCATCATGTTTCAAAAACTGACATCAGCCCTAATGCGCTGACTGTTTTGAATCGACTAAACCACGCAGGATTTCAAGCTTTTCTTGTTGGTGGTAGCGTTCGAGATTTGTTATTACGCAAAGCGCCGAAAGACTTTGATGTCGCAACCAGTGCAACACCCAATCAAATTAAAAATTTGTTTAGAAATGCCCGAATCATTGGGAGACGCTTTAAGCTTGCCCATATTCTCTATCACCGAGAAATCATTGAAGTGGCTACATTCCGAGGCCATGACGCCGTTGATGAGAGCCAACAAACGAACGAACGCGGCATGTTGATACGTGACAATGTCTATGGAACGCTAGAAGAAGATGCGTGGCGTCGAGATTTTACAATTAATTCACTATATTATAATGCCATAGACAGCTCTATCGTCGATTACACCGGTGGCGTTAAAGACGTAGAGCTTAAAATCATCCGTATGATTGGCGATCCTGCAACGAGATACCAGGAAGATCCTGTGCGCATGTTACGTGCTATACGTTTCAGTGCGAAATTAGACTTCGACATCGCGCCCGATACAGCGGCACCCATGATCGAATTAAGCTCGCTGATTACGCATATTTCAGGATCACGTTTATTTGATGAAATGACCAAGTTATATCAATGCGGTGAAGCCAAGTCAGTACAGGCTTTGCTGGTTCAATATGGTTTGTTTCAACATCTATTCCCACAAACAGCACAACTTATGGATAGCTCCTATCCTGTCAATGCTTTTTTAATGAGTGCGTTAGAAAGTACAGATACACGTGTTCATCAAGAAAAACCCGTGACTCCTGCCTTTATTTTTGCGGTTATTCTTTGGTTTCCTTTAATGGCTCGCAAAGCGCAATATAAACTAGAAGGAATGGATCCTCTACCAGCACTTGAAAAAGCAATGTCTCAAGTCATCACTGAACAAAACAAACTAGTGACCATTCCTAAACGCTTTACACAGGTAATGCGCGAGATCTGGCTGATGCAATTTCGTTTTCCAAAACGTTCAGGTCATCGACCTTATCCCCTCTTGGAACACCCACGATTTCGTGCAGCGTATGACTTTCTCGCACTCAGAGCCTTGGCGGGTGATGAGTCAATGGAATTAGCACAATGGTGGACTTCATTTCAAGATGTTGACGCAGAGGCTCAAGCCAAAATGATCAGTCAACTAGAAGCCATTACTGCTACACCTAAACCAAAAAAACGACGCAAACCAAAACCCAAACCCACGGCCTAAAGATGACGCGCTGTTTTTTGGGATTGGGCAGTAATTTAAACATGCCAAAGCGCCAATTAAAACAGGCCATTCAACAGCTGCGTAACCTGCCTCGAACGGTCATCAAGGGGCAGTCTGGCATATACCTAAGCAAACCCTTAGGCGTGCGTGCGCAGCCCATGTATTACAATATGGTCATTGCCATCCAAACGTCATTATCTGCAAAAGAATTATTGCATTTTTGCCAGGCGATAGAAAACAAACAACACCGCATTCGCAAACGGCATTGGGGCTCAAGAACATTAGATATTGATTTATTACTCTACGGAACTAAATCCATCCACTCAAAGAACTTAATAATCCCCCATCCACAAATGCTGATGCGTGACTTTGTGTTGATTCCGTTGCTTGAAGTAAACCCCAGAGCCTGTTTACCCGATGGACAGCAAATTAATACCCATCTAACCACATGTGAAAAGCATGTAATTCGAATACATCATTGATATTACCTTGCTTCATCAACTACACTGGAGATACCAACAAACTTGATTGATCAATGAGGGACTTATGTACAATCATATTTTACATGCCACCGATTTAAGCGAAAATCATTATCACATGTGTCAGAAAGCCATTGATATTGCTAAACGCTTTAACGCCAAACTGTTTTTACTCCATGTCATAGAGCCTCCTGCCACCTTACAATTAGCACAGGGACTTGGATTCGCTGAGTTCGACACGCCGATTAAAGATGATGCGCAAGCTGTAATGGCCGTATTAGGTGAAGCCCTCACTATCCCGCTGGAACAGCAATGTGTCGAAATTGGACCGATAAAGACGCGCATTCTTGATAAAGCAATGGAGCTGGGATGTGATCTTATTATTATAGGCAACCATACCACATCAAACTTACCCTCGTTTTTAGGCGATACAGCAAGAGAAGTGATTCGTGATGCTCAGTGTGATGTTCTGACATTAAAAGCTGATTTTGAATGAAATGAAATGGCACCCCATTGACGAGGTGCCATTAGCTAGTCGAAGCGACTAGTACCAACCACCATATGTGTAAGAGCTATACCCGACGCTAGATCCACAGGTACCACATGAGTTCCCACACGTTTGACATGCACTGACACATGAGCCGCATGATGAAGTAGTCGGCATATACATAACATCTGAACCGCATATATCATCGGTACAACAACCGGCCAACAACCCGAGTGAAGTAACAATAAATATTGAAAGCAATATTTTTTTCATGATAACATCCTTGTGTTATGACTGCTTCATAAGTATAGACACTGAACAAATAATATTCAAACGAGCAATAAAAAAATGTATCCCCCGGGTCGCAAGTCAAAATCACGCCTTGTTATTTTTTTTAATATACGGTAGTATTCCGCATGCTTTTAGACGAAGCACTATTCATTTTCGGGGCGTAGCGCAGCCTGGTAGCGTACTAGCATGGGGTGCTAGTGGTCGAAGGTTCAAATCCTTCCGTCCCGACCATATACAGCAAGGGTTTCACTGAAATGCACTTATCCATAAAATTTTAGTCGATCCAAATAACGATCCAAAATTGCTTTGATACCTCTATTCTTTCGATGAAAATTTATCTTGGCGCAGCTCTATCCCGTGTTTCTTCATATTTTCATAAACTGCCATAACTCCATAATAATTCAGCGTCGTTATTATTTCCTTTGTATACTAAACGACACCAATGCGCGGCCAGCTTATTATCCTTCAATGTACCTACGCCCATAAAATGGTTAAAGTATATTGCAACTCGTGGTAGGCATAAATTAAATGATATTGGGTTCTCCAATTCATTGAGCTGGCTTGCTCACAAAAAATTAAGTCATCACAGATTAAATCTGCCTATATTTTATGAGAGCACCCAAGCCAGCATTAGTAATTACAATTCATCTCGCAATTCAGTAAATGATTTACGTGCCATATTAAAAGCAAAATCGGGATTATCCACTACTGTAGACGCTGTATATTTATCATTAACTGAATCCATATACTGTCTGATATATCCTTTCGATTGGGGATCACGCAGATGCCTGTGGAATCTTATTGCTGAAGAAAAAAACATATCATCCAGATCTGGATTATCATTTTTCTTTAATAGGGTAATAATCGAGGGGATGTAAATATGTTCTAATGCTTTTGATACACTGGTTAATTGGATTTTCAGTCCTAAAAGCATATGAGGCTCAATACCAACTGATACGCTGTCTATTTTTTTGTGATTATCTAGAACCTCTGTTGGTGAACTTAAATCAACATATCCACGAATCACCTCGGCTGCCTCTACCCTTGATAATTTTTTATCTAATAATTTAGTATAAAATGCTTTCAACAAAGCTTTGTCAGTAGATTCCTTCTTAACATCTAAATGATTTTGATAATAAATTATCGTTCCTTGAATGACTTTGCTTTTTATTGCAGCACTCGAATGTTCATCGTTGTACAATTTCAAAAAATTAGTGACAGTATCGCTTGCGCCAACAACTGACAATCTATCTATAAATATCCCTCTTTTTATATCATTTAAATGGGGGTTATTAGCCTGTTTCCACTCAACTGCAATATGCTGTGGTGTTTCTTGGTTTAAGGGTATATCTGCAATCATTTCAAATTCCTCAAAGCCCATGGTATTTAGATCTTCAGCTGTAACTGTATCGAACGATTTATTTGATTCAGTCATTATAGGTGGATCGGTGTCTGGCATTAACTGACCATTACTATAGGGGAACGCATTAAATACAATAAATGGAAGAGTTATTCCGCCACCTCTCATAGGAGGCAACACATAGCCCGCACTATAGAATGCCCAAGTAACATATGTATCACAACGCCACATACCACATTTTATTGGCCTACCCCAAAAAACATCACCTTGGCCTATAGTGTACGCTGTGGAATCTGTATACTTTGGACACCACCATCTTTGATGATTAGCTTCCACGATAACATTCATTCCACCCTGAGCATGATCTGCCACACCATACCTAGTCCCCCAATAAGGTGAACGTCTTTTGAAATCTGAAATAGTGTTAAGCTGAACCGCCGGCGTTTCATTTAATGCTTCAAGTAGTTGGTACGCATTATCAGCTATAGTATATGCGGTAGTTACTCCAACATGACCAAGCCAGCCCATACCCGGATAATTAAGATCACGCCCGATGACCTCTGCTGGGTAAATTGCTTTAGCATAACACGCCGAAACAACGCATGCTGTGTTAATAAGCACAGCACACCAACCTAATATAATTTTTTTGTGTTTCATCCTTATTGATTCCTCGTTGTGAACGTACAGAATCAATGGCGCATTGGACGTCTATCCTTAAAATACATTGTCGAATCCATCGGACACCTAACAGGCTGCCAATCGATCGTAAGATTTCACTTAATATTGCTTGGTGTGAAAATAAGTATTCCGTGATTATTTTTATTGCTACCAAATGTTCCATCGATGGTTAATGAGTAAGTCGCTTTAGCTGGATACAATCTTTAAATATCTCAACAGTACGGCACTCAAACTTAACCTGAGCCAATTCAATGGCTCAGGCACAATGACATCATGTCAGATAGTCCATATGTAATATTTATTGCATTCTTTGCTTGCCTTCCCTGCGCACGTAGTATAACTGGCTTTCAGTAAGATGATCATGAGCCAATGGATTATTTTCTTGTAAGAGATCTCTTATTTTCTTGTACGAAATCTCTTACAGGGTTGTGTATTTTTATTGATCAACGCATTAATGAAGATCTTGTTTTCTATATAAAAGTCAATTTAATGGTTTTTTGTACATTTCAGATTTATCAAATTGGCGCATGATTACATGATATTGGGGTTCTTTAGCGCTGATAGGCGAGGTACTAATTCTCCGACATCAACATCCAACGCAAAAGCGATCTGTATTAAATTCTGTATCGATATATTTTGTTCGCCGCGCTCAACACGTCCCATGTAGGTACGACCCATTCCAGCCTCGTCGGCGATCCCTTCCTGTGAATACCCTTTGGAAGTCCGCAGCACTCTGATCTTTTCACCTATTTTAACAAGGTTCTGATGTTTTACTGTGTGGGGACGATTACCTATCACACTTGCCGAGAGTAAATTTAATCAATACCTAAAACTCATGCAAAATGAACCCTATGTTTGTTTAGCTGGATCTTATACGGAGAATCAATCCGGTATAAATGAATGGGCTTTTATGAAAATGAAGACTCATAAAGGTTGCATCGCCTATCACAGAGACGGATGTCACGATGGTTCATCTAAATAAAAAATGCACAAAATAAAAAGTTAGCAAAAACTCTTTGCTGAAAATGTCAACTTTCCTCAATATATCGCGCAACTTTTTCACCGCATGTTGCACAATTTCCATTGAGTACAATGCTCCTACCAATAATTGTTGCAACAGGAGCACTTATGGTGCAGGTGGAAGCACATTGACCACACCAAACATTTTTTAGGATTAACTCCTTTTGAGTCACTTTCGATTCCCAAATATCCAAAGCCTTTTTAGTACCACTCACGTTGCTTTTTTGAGGTAACTTGGTGCGTGCTTTGGCTTGCTCCCAATACTGCATTAACTCATCAAATGATTTTCCTCTCAGATGGGGCAAACCTTTTTCTTTGGCTAGCTCCTTCATGGCATTCAATCGATGTTCAAATTTATCCAGACTTTTTCGTAAGGTGAGCTCAGGTGAAAAATTGTTAAATACACACAGTGAAAAAGCAGCGTGCAAAAGATCGCCTATTTCATCCTGTAGTGCTTCCCTTTGTTCGGGGAAATGCAGATGCTCCTCTATTTCTAAGCATTCGTTACGAATCTGAGTCATGATTTGATCGCTGGTTTCCCATTGCAAACCAAAAACCGCAGCTTCTTGCTCTAACTGCTCAATTTCTTCAAAAATAGTCATCATATCGCCTTATTTTCATTGATCACGATGCTGCTAGATTGCCTAGACCGCCGCAACATTGCCGCAACATTGCCGCAACATTGCCGCAACATTGCCGCAACATTCATGTCATCAAACTCCAAACAAAAGATTTCGCATGTCCTTTTGAGGAAATTAGACCTAATTTCTTCAACTTATTTAATTCATATTGCAGTGTTCGCATGGGTATTTTAACGTGAAGTTGCTCATGAATCTGTGCTCCTGATAATTCAACGGTTCCTTTTAAGATGGATATAATCTCTTCTTGGCGAGGTGTTAACCGAATATGATGTAAATTCGATTGGGCTGTAGCTTCCGTATTCATCACCTCTTTAAACGGAAACACAACCGCAAAGCCACCCGCATATTCACGAAACTCAGGTTCTGGTGTTCCATTTTTTCGACAGAACTCAATCATACGAGTCGTACCAGTTCCCCACATTTCTATCCAGCCTCGCTCATAAAAAGCCATAGCAATTTGTTTATTTCTTGGGTGAGAATCATGTGATGATCGTAAATCCTCCAATTTTAAACGATTCGGTAACGTACCTGCATTCCACAACTCGAGCCGATCATCATAAATAGCGAGCGAAATGGTTGACGTATAAGCGGTATAGTCGCGATGAGATATGGCATTAATTAATGCCTCTCGCAAGGCACGATTAGGTACGGCGGGTTGATCAATGCGTTTAATTTGGCCTGGTTCAAAATGACTGGCAATCGGCAAGTGTCTGGCTGCAAACGCATCTGCTGCTCGGATGATTTGAAATGCATTCCCAGAGAAGCGTTGGTTATCAATAAAATCACCGGTTTTATCTTTTCCTCTGAAGCGTGCCATTTTTATGGTGCATTGGAAAAAATCTAGGCTCATTTTTTTCGCAAATAATACGACGGCTGCATTAGTAATTTTTTCATCACACATTAATTCGAGCTGGTTTAGAATGCGGTCAATGCTGTAATGAATCACTTCAGAACTAATGCGATTTTGATCGATGCCATCTTGTATCATGAGACAAATTTCATCGTGATCCAGATCATCCATACTATAATTTTCTGCACAATCCTTATCCCAGGCGTGATTTTGATGGCCTCGCTTTATAATCAGTTGTTCATAATGATGTTGCGTCATTCTTGAAGTACTGGATGTGGTGCGTTCAAACGAGCGGCCATCATAGGTGTATGGCGCAGACTTTCCTGCATGTACTTCGAGAACAATGATTTGATGATGATTTTCTAAATGCACATAATGAATTTCAATCGGCGCATTCGGTTCAATTTTTCTGATTTCATTCGCAATGTCTTGTTTTGTATTATCAGACACTTGTTGTCCAATCAGTTCACCATTGTCCTTCACACCAAACAGGACATAGCCTCCTTTGCCATTTAAAAACGCACATACCGTTTCAAAAGCAGGTTTTATTTGTGCGGTGGATTTTTTAAACTCTAAACAGTGCGATTCGCCTTGTTGGATCAGATTTTGTAACTTTTGTATATTCATGCGACGACCTCGCTATTGATTGCTGTTTTCTGTGAACTTTTTGGTGAACCTAAAACCGGCAATATACTCGTAGATAATAAATTTTCCAAGAGCTCTCCCCAGCGATTTAATGCGTCTTTTCTCTGATGCAACATCTCATTTTTATTATAAGTAGCCATGATCTTTGGCATTTTATGGCCTAGGCATTTTTCAATCACAACTGGATCTACATGTAATGCTTCCCCCAATTGTGTGGCAAAAGTTCTTCGCAAGTCATGTGCTGTCCAATAGGGGATTCCAACACGCTCTTGAATGCGGCTAATCGCTTTTGAAACGGCTTTTTCTGAAAGCGATGAGCATGCGTCACTACCTGTAAGGACATACGCTGAAGCGGATGTTTGTTGTAGTGTTTGTAATATTGATTTAATTTGTGGGACCAAATGAATTTTCATCGGCATTGCAGTCTTTGTATGCGCAGGTGGAATAATCCATAAGGATTGATCAAAATCAAATTCAGACCATGTTGCCAAGCGTATTTCTGCGGTTCTGACGCCTGTTAAGATAATGATCTTAATGGCTTGTTTGATTGATAACGATAAACCATGCTGTTCACTCTCTAAAAACAACCACAGGGTTTTAAGCTCATCTAAGGTGAGATAGCGCTCTTTGGGCTTTTCAACACCACCAACGTCTCGTGCTCTTAAGCTTGCAGCGGGATTTGCAACCAATTCACCACGATTGACCGCATAATTAAATACTTGTTTTAGTGTGCTTAATACTTTATTGGCATGCACAGGTGCGCCGCGTTTTACAATGGTATCCAATGCCCTTGTGATATCGCGAGTTTGTAATTTGTTAAGTTCTAGTTTGCCAAATAATGGAATAATATCGGCATCAATTTGCTGTTTAATTTGCTGAGGTTGTTTGCGATGCTTCAGGATATAGTGCTTGTACCATTCTGTTATTAATGTTTGCACGGTATTGGTTTTTTGAATTTGTTGCTCGAGGGCAATCTGCTCCGGATCTTGGCCTGAAGATCGCATCTCCCAATATTCATTAAAACGTTTGCGTGCTTCTGCAACCCCCATTGATGGGAAATGTCCAATGGTTAGCCATTTCTCTTTACCATTAAACTTATAACGGTAAAACCATGTTTTTGTTCCTTGTGGAGAAATACGTAAACAGAACCCATTACCTTCATTGACAAGGTATCGCTTTTCTTTGGGCAGCAGTCCTAAAATTTTATTATGCGTAAACTTTTCCATATTTTGGCTACACTTATGGCTACACTTTTTCTTGAGCTTGCATTAAATCATATGATACTATTTGACATACAGATAAATCAACTATCCTTTGATTTATCTAGAATAAACAGGTTTTTTGATATTAATTGATCTTTAATGAAAACAAATTAATCTAGCATGGGGTGCTAGTGGTCGAAGGTTCAAATCCTTCCGTCCCGACCAATAGAATTAATAGCTTATGAATAAACTCCTTCTCAATAAAAATTTCGGGGTACACTTAACAGAAAGTGATAATTATAAATAAGCGAATGAATGGAGTTTCAGAAAACTTCTACAATCTTGTTTTTTTCCAGAAAATAAAATCTTTTGCCAAGTGTCCACAGTAAAGAATGATCATCCACATATTAGAACGATGGATTTATATGATTTTACTAACGAGGACTGGACCATATGAAACAAACCAATTTTCAGGCAACGAGTTGACGTACTACCTCTAGTCCTTACCGTGGTTTAATATCCAATTGTAAATTGTAATTTGAGCGCGATCTTGGCTAAGGTGCATTATTCTATTTTCTGTTGCAAAGCTGTGTAATTGATCGTGAACTACTCGTGGCTAAAGCCAACGAGTAGTTCACTAATATTTTCTGCCTCATTACTTGTTTTCCCCAGCATATCAATATCCATGGTTGGTCTTGATTCAAGCGCATTCCAGATCCTTAGCATTAATGCACCCTTTAAGACGAATTTATTTTTATGCTGAGATAAAGACAGACGATAAAGAAATCGCTCCATTGCGTAATATTGCAGGATTTCATTAAATGGTTTTTGTTTGGTTTTCGAATGATTTAATAAGCGTTGCCGTACAGACGCCGCACTATTTTTGATGGATTTCATATTATTGCTTCCAGATAGGGTGTAATTGCTCGTTCAACTCTACAGATTTTGGCATATTTAACACGGCTGTCGCATTAAAATTTGATCAACCTGCCGTAGGTTGGGCCTTGGCCCAACAATCTAGCTATTAGATTTCGTTTTATTTGACGAAGAGTAAGAAATAAGATCAAATGCCACATTCAAATTTTGATGAGGTGGCACGATGCAT
>CANJSM010000065.1 GCA_947477015.1 Legionellaceae bacterium | reverse complement strand
GAAAAGTCGAATGAAATTACTGCTATTCCATTTGGATGGTGGAAAATAATTTGCACTGGACATTAGCTAGATTGTTGGGCCAAGGCCCAACCTACGGCAGGTTGATCAAATTTTAATGCGACAGCCGTGGGGTTGATGCTCAAAAAAATCATTGCCCAGTTCCTGTGATATTATATGTAGCAGTATATGTCTCTCCCCTTTGAAGGTATTGTAAAGTACATGTTGCTTCAGTGCCATTTGCTTCAACGCGGGTATCTATAAGAAGATTATAAGTGCTCTCTATTGCTGCTCCTGTTGGACCTAGTATTAATCGGGGTGTCATGATTGCGGTAATATCAGAGCACTTTGTAATTTTGATGCATTTATTTATCTTGTCTAACTTGTCTGTATTAGTGCATTTTGAGTGGTTTTTTGCACTGGCTGAGTCAAGAGAGCTTGCAATGTTTTTTAGGGTCTCTTTTTGTGCATCCCCTACGGGATTAAAAAATCTTGGTATTGCAACAGCAGCAATAATACCTAAAATGACGATAATCATGACGACCTCAATCATGGTGAAGCCCCGTTTAGCTGCCTTTTTTAAGTCCATTATTGTTCTCCTTAGAACGTGTTCTACTCGCATAGTTCTTGTAAGTATAGCGCATTAAAACAGTTGTATTGACATTTAAAAGGAACAGTGTAATTTGTAAATCGGTCGTATGATTTAAACTTCAATGGTAACAAGGATTTGTTAATGAAGATGATAGTCGCAATTTGCGCTAAATATAAGAATCTGCTTGACCAGTATAAACCCATAGCACTGTTATTGCTTGGTTTTTTAAGCTTGCTGAGCATTATCTTTCTATTTAAAGCTTGCCAAGCAATCCCTTTTAGTCAGCATAAAACTGTCCTTGAGCCTATGATGATATACGAGGGAAATCGTATCAAAATTCCGGAACACTCTCCCTTAAGAACTCAATTGTCTATCAAAACCGCGACACAGTCTTCTGTGCCTCATATTATTTCTGTCCCCGGTGTCATAGAAGCGGATCCTGCACGCATCATTAATGTTTTACCGCCTTTAACTGGGCGCATCATGTCGTTAAATGTGAATTTAGGTGAGCATGTAAAGAAAAATCAAGTGCTTGCGGTGATAAGCTCCCCTGATTTGGGGTCGGCGTATACCGACAATGAAAAAGCAATCGGTCTACTTAAATTAACAACAGAAGCATTAAAGCGAGCTAGAGCGGTGCAGCTTGCGGGAGGGGCTTCAATTAAGATGGTACAACAAGCTGAAAATGATTACATGCAAGCTGTGGCGGAGTCAAAGCGTACTGAAGCGCGATTAAAAACACTGGGTAATAACACCTTTAATGTATTAACCATCAGATCGCCGATAAGCGGGTGCGTCACGGGGTTAAATTATGGAGAGGGGGCTTATATCAATGATTCAACGGCTTCGTTGATGACGATTTCAAACTTAGACCCAATATGGGTAACCGCTAGTGTTCCGGAAAATTTTGTCCGCGCAGTTGCTAAAGATCAACTAGTAGAGGTCCGAATGCTTGCTTATCCTAAAGAACATCTGCATGGAAAAATCTCCTTTGTCAGTTCATTTTTAGAGCCTGATACCCATCGAAATAAAACCCGAATCGTCTTTGCCAATCCCAATGGAAAACTTCAACCCAATATGTTTGCGACAATCCATATTACGGTCTCTAAGCCTAATCAAATCATGATTCCGTTGTCAGCTGTTTTGATGAACAACGACACCACTTCTGTTTATGTTGAAACATCGCCATGGTGTTTCGAGTCAAGAGCAGTTCAATTGGGTTCTGAAGATGGAGAACTAGTTCGAGTCTTATCAGGTTTAACACCGGGTGAGCGAATCGTTGAAATGGGTGGAATCTTTATCAATGATTAGTCATCTAATAGAGGTTTGTTTTCGTCGGCGGCATATTGTTTGGGGTGCGGCGGTTCTTATCGCTTTTTGCGGGTATATTGCATGCACCAAAATGACGGTGGAGGCGTATCCTGATCTCAGTGATGTCACGGTGCAGCTTACAACGCAAGTGCCAGGACTTGCTGCCGAAGACATTGAACATCAAATCACTACTCCCCTTGAACGCGCACTGGCGAATACGCCTGGTTTAGTGATCATGCGATCAAGTAGTACATTTGCCTTGTCTTTAATTACGATGGTATTTAATGGTGAGGCAGAAGATTATTTTTCTCGTGAGCAGGTGCTAGATCAAATCAGCACGGCTAGGTTACCAGCAGGAATTCAACCTTCTCTGGGTCCCCTCACGGGGTCTGGAGGTGAAATATATCGATATACGCTGGAATCCAACAGTAAAGATTTATTGGCGTTATCTGAAATTCAACGCTGGATCGTGATACCCGCATTAAAACAAGTCCCAGGCATTACTGATGTGAATAATTTTGGAGGGTTTACCAAAGAATTTCAATTGAGTCTTGATCCAGAAAAAATGCAAAAATACAATTTGGTATTGAATGATGTGGTTAATGCCATTAATAGCAATACTGCTAATGCCGGCGGCGGTCGTATATCGCGAGGGGAGCAAAGTTATATTCTACGAGGTATCGGGCAAATCCACTCGTTAGATGACATGGGCTCAATAGTTGTGACGCAAAACAACAGCATCCCCGTATTGATTAGAGATTTAGGTCAATTACAGTTCGGTCATCAGGAGAGAGAAGGTATTTTAGGCAAAAACAACAATCCCGATACTATTGAGGGCATTGTACAAATGCGTAAATATGAAAACCCATCTCTGGTACTTGAAGGCCTTCATGCCAAAATAGATGGATTACAAAAAAAATTAAATGCGATGGATGTCAGAATTGTTCCCTACATCGATCGAGATGATCTAGTGAGGCTGACTATAGATAAAGTCAGGCACACGGTGATTGAAGGGATATCCTTAGTTTGCATTGTATTGATTCTATTTTTGGGGAGTCCACGATGTGCGTTGGTTGTTGTTGTAGCGATTCCTGCAGCACTCGTGACGGTGTTCATCATGATGAATCTTACGCATATGCCCGCGAATCTATTTTCTTTGGGAGCCATTGATTTTGGTGTGATTGTCGACGGCGCGATTGTAGTGATGGAAGCTATTTTGCGCCGTCGCGAAGAGGCCCCGAATAGTCCGCTGACTTTTGAGGACACACTTAAAACAACAAATTCCGTGGCGCGCCCCATATTTTTTGCGACGCTAATTATTATTTCCGCATACCTGCCATTATTTGCTTTTGAACGAGCGGAGGCTAGATTGTTTATGCCCATGGCTTATACGGTTTCATATGCGCTATTAGGCGCATTGATTTGTTCGTTGATGTTGATTCCAGGCTTAGCGTTTACAGCCTTGCGTAAGCCACAAAAAATAGCCGATAACCGTCCATTGCTTTGGTTGACTGAAAAATACCGTAGTGTGTTGAGTAGATTTCTGGGTAGTCCAAAGATTGCTTATTTGATTGGGGTAATGGTTATTCTGCTCGTTATTGTGTTGGGGATGAGCGCAGGCCGTGAGTTCTTGCCTGAGCTGGATGAGGGCGCATTGTGGTTGCAAGTGGAAATGCCATCGGGGTTGTCTTTGGATAAAGCCGATGAGATGGCCAGTACACTTCGGAAAACGTTGTTAGCCCATCCGGAAATTTCATATGTGGTCACGCAAGTGGGTCGAAGTGATGAAGGAACCGACCCTTGGACGCCTTCTCATATCGAAGTCCCTGTGGGGTTAAAACCTTATGCGTTATGGCCTCGAGGTGAAACCAAAGCGCAATTGATTGCAACACTCAATGCAGAGTTTAAGAAAATGCCCGGTTTTTCAGTCGGGATTAGTCAACCGATTATTGATAATGTTAACGACTTGCTTGGTGGCGCCCATAGTCCATTAGTATTGCAAGTGTATGGTAATGATTTGACCGAGTCGCGTCGAATTGGAAAGGAAATAGTAAATATTCTAAAAACGGTTCGTGGTACCGCGTCAGCATCTATATTTCAAGAGCCGCCGATTCCCCAATTGGTGGTCACACTGGATCGAACTAAAATAGCCCGTTATGGGATTAATATTGCGGATGTAACTAAATTAATTGAAACAGGGCTAGGTGGTGCACCGGTAGCCACGGTGTATGTTGACAATCGAATCTACAACGCAACCGTACGCTTTCCTAAGGAAAGCAAAAACAGTGCCGAAGCATTGGGTAATTTATTTTTAAATAGTTCAAGTGGCGCCAAGATATTGCTGTCACAACTGGGTACTATTGAATATAAAACGGGTGAGAGCAATATTTCACACGAAGAAAGTGAGCGTTTAATTACGATTCGTATTGATAACCGAGGTCGAGATTTGACGTCCTATCTACACGAAGCACAGCAACGTATCGCCGACGACGTTAAATTTGATACGACCAAATATCGACTGCAGTGGGCTGGTCAGTTTGAAAGTCAGCAGCGAGCGCAAAAACGAATGGTGTACATTTTAGGAATAATGTTAGTCGTTATGGCCATCTTGTTGTTTTTCCAGTTTCAAAAGCTTCGCTTGGTTCTTCTGATTTTAGGTGTGGTGCCTATGGCCACCTTAGGAGGCTTGATTACGCTTCATTTGACTGGTGAAACGCTGAACGTCGCCACAGCTGTTGGGTTTATTGCTTTGTTTGGCATTTCGGTTCAAAACGCTATCATTATGGTCGCCAATATTAGACGTGTTCGCGATACCTGCGTCTCACTGACAGAAACGGTTATCGAAGGCGCTGTAGAGCGTTTAAGGCCTATTTTGATGACGGCCACGGTTGCATCCTTTGGGATGCTTCCTGCTGCACTAGCAACAGGGGTAGGTACCGATGTTCAACGCGGTCTTGCAACAGTTATTGTGGGTGGGTTAGTCATCTCAACACTGCTGACCTTGTTTATTCTGCCCACATATTATTATGTGATAGAGCGCATTTTCGAGCAGGGTGGTGTTAGATTTCCATGGAGCAAAAGACGGTGATTATTGAACTTTCATCCTCACGTGATCATCTGTCATGGATAGTTTGCTTGTTTCTACTCACCAGTTGTGCAGTAGGCCCTAACTATACAAGACCAAGAGCGGCCCTACCCACAACATACTCTTCCACATCAAAAACAGTTTCAACCCAAACAACAGGGGGACAATCACAGCGATTCGTGGCAAATAAAGCGATTCCACAACAATGGTGGAAACTGTTTCATTCAAAACCATTAAATGATTTAGTAAGGGCCAGTTTACAACACAATCCTAGTGTGGGTGTGGCTCAGGCAGCACTGCATGGCGCACTTGAAAATGTATATGCACAACAAGGGGCATTTTATCCCAATGTTGGCTTGAATTTTACTCCCTTAAAACAAGAAACAGCAAAACTGCTAACCAGTGTATTGGCATCCAATCAATACAATTACTCATTGTATACGGGACAGGTTTTTGTGTCGTATACGCCCGATGTGTTTGGAGGAATTCGACGCCAATTGGAATCATTGATTGCACAAGCCCAATCGCAACGTTTTCAATTGGAAGCAACGTATTTGACCTTGTCATCGAATGTGGTCAATGCAGCCATTCAAGAGGCCGCAGTGCGTGCGCAGATTCAAGCCACACAAAGCATGATAGCCAGCCAACGTAAAATTGTGAATATCGCGCGAAAACAACTTCAATCAGGAGATGTCTCTGAAGCGGACACTGCACTGCAAGAATCAGCGCTCGCAGCTACTGAATCAAGCCTTCCTGCACTAGAGAAACAACTCGAGCTGCAACGGAATTTGATCAATGCGTTGATTGGCCGATTTCCTGATGATGCGCTCACGCCTACGTTTACACTGGACTCTTTGCAATTGCCAACCGATTTACCCATTTCCCTGCCGTCTTGTTTGGTGGAGCAGCGCCCTGATATTCGTGCTGCTGAGGAGCAAATGCACGCTGCAAATGCTTTGATTGGCGTTGCTGTATCTAATCGCCTACCCAATGTCACCATCGGATTCACCAACGCGGGTACTGCCGCCACGAGTCTTTCCTCTTTATTTCAGCCAGGCACCTTGTTCTGGTCACTGGCAGGAATCATCACTCAACCTGTTTTTGATGCCGGTACCTTGGTGCATAAGCAACGCTATGCGCAAGCCATGTATGAACAAGCCGCGGCGCAGTATCGATTAACAGTCATTAATGCTTTTCAAAATGTGTCAGACACGCTGAAATCAATTCGATTGGATGCAATAGCCTTACACGTTGCTAAAAAAGCTGAGCAAGCTGCTTTGAAGGGATTAAACATTGCACGCCAACAACTAGCCTCAGGCGATGCCAGTACACTGCTTGTGCTATCCAATGAACAGCTCTATCAACAAGCGCGATTTAATTTAATCCAAGCACAGGCCAACCGACTGTCGGACACGGTAGCCTTGTTTCAGGCGCTTGGGGGTGGGTGGTCCACACGTTATCCCTAGTTTTGCTCAGGATGACCCATAAAATTATTTTTAGTCTATAATTAAATCAAGTCGAGTTTCTTTGGGGACGTTGATGCCATTCATTAGATTAAATGAGAACTTATTAAGTGTGAGTGGAATACTAACTAAATTAAAGAGTGAGCAAGCTAGTTTATCGAATATAGGGCCGGATAAAATTGACGCTGTTTGGATAAAAAAACAGGCTGGAATTAAAAAAGCTCTTCAGTCTATTTATTTTGAAAAACTCGAACCTCAAGGCATTCAAGACGCCTTAAGATCAGATACCTCTCGATTTAATCCTGATTACACGGCGTTGAAAGAGGTTTTATCTATTGTTTTTTCAGAAGACATGATCCTTGAAGAGATGATTACTCAAATTGAAGGCCTTACTGATCGTGCCGTTGGTGAACCAGTAGAGTGGGTTCCTAAGGAAGTTGATGTAAAAAGGCACCTCGAACAGTTAAATCAACACAGCAACTACTTTGACTTAAGCGTTGAAAACCGTCAGTTAATGGCTCTGTTTACTGAGCTTGTAATCGTATGTCGAAAAATTGCCGTGCTGATAGAACAAAATAACACGCCAGATGATAATTTGGCATATACCTATGCTTACCGCTTGATGGCTTTGTGTATCAATTCGTCCACAGGTCCGGTGCCAAATTTAACGTCGATTGCAAAGCAGGCTGAGAAGTTATTTAAAGCGTCCAATGCTGTTGTAAACAAAGCGCCTTATCTTGATTTTTTGTTGAACATGGTGCAGTTGCCTGATGCCAGTAGAATCAAAGACATGCCGGGTTGGCGTCAGTTTCTTGAGAACAACATGAAAGACAATGCCGTTTCAGCACTGCGTTTTTTTGCGAATGCGCCGGCTATCGAAGAACAAATTTCCAAAGAACGGGCAGACCATTTGGCACCAAAGACCTTGTCGGAAGCCCAAAACATGTCTGCTCGATGTCATTTTAAAAGAGGGGCTAAAAATCCAGAGATGGCGATGCTTTGTAAAAAATACCATATTCCTGAGGACGCTGGCATCGATGAGTGTTCATTCAATAAGTGCTTTGATTATCTAGACACGATCAGGTGGCCTATCAAAGAAAAAGAAGGCGATAATTTACCCTCTCCTATCATTAAAGGTGTTGACGCAGCTAAAGGATATTATTGGGTCAAATTACCCACCAATGATTTGCGTGCTTTGATTTTAGGACGTCTCACCAGTTCTTGCCAAAGCATCGGTGGGCATGCTGACTTGTGTGTGAGAGATGCTGTGAGTTTACCTAATAACGGACTATATGTTTTATTAAAACAGATCTCAGGCCTTACGCAAAAAAAAGCCCCTTTTAATAAGGATCACTCTATTAATTATGATGATTTTGAGATTGTGGGGCAATCGTATGCATGGATTAGCAAAACAGGTAATTTAGTATTGGATTCATTAGAATGTTCCCGTGAAGAGGGAGAAAATGCGAGCTCTCGTGTTCCATCTCATGTTGCTAAGGAGCTTTTAACGACTTTTGCTGAGCAAGTATTACAAGATTCCAGTATTAAAACGGTGACACTTGGAACCGACGGGGGCACGCCTAAAGATCTGGGTTTTATAAAAGCGGCTATTTCTGAAAAAATGCGCCAAGGTTTTTATTATGGTGATTCAGAATCACAAATGATTATTTCACAAAAGCCTAGTCAATTATTAACAGCTCAAAGAAATACTATAACACAGAAATATGACAAACGTTTTTCTCGATGCATGTTGTATCTTGCAGAGTATTTAGAAGACACGACGAATTTTACCAACCAACTCGAGTCGCTAGTGACAGAAAACCCCAGATTACCTGAGGTTTTTACGCGTGATCGTTTATTTGATTTGTTACGCTATACTGCCACGCCGACTTTAGATGATCTTAAACCAGTGAATTGGGACGCACTGCCTTCACCATTAAGTATTGGTCGATTGATGTGGCAAGCGGATACATTGCAAAAAAGACTTATCGTCTTAAATTATCTTGCCTTGGATGACCGCATGGATTGTTTGAAAGAATCGTTTATGAATGATAACTCGATGCTGTTTTTTGCCGCTAATGAACCGCCATGTTTTAAAGCAATTTTAGAGATGTATCCTCAGTCAGAACGGTTTCAGGCTTTGCAAGAACAAGATCGACATGGTCGAACAATTATGCATCTGGTTGCCACTCATCTTGAGTCGTTAGATCTTTTTTTACAAAACTACCCTGTTGATATGCAGCTTTTAGCAGTGAAAATAAAAGATGGAGATGGCCAAACCGTGCTCCATGCAGCGGGCGCGAATCCACAGACTATTCAAGCTATTTTATTGTTGTATCCTGAATCTGAGAGGTTTCATGCCCTCACAGAGAAAGACGGTTATGGAGTCGCTGTCGTGGATGGGATGATTCAGAGACCTGAATGGTTTCTAGAGAGTTTAAACAGTTTACCAGAGACTGATCATCTTGCATTCCTGAACGCAAAAGACAGCCATGGCAATACGATATTGCATACAAGCGTTGAAAACATTGGGTTGTTTAACCTCTTTTTAGAGCGCATCCCGGTGTCTGAACGACTGACTGCATTGAATGAAAAAAACAACAATGGCAATACCCTCCTTCATGCTGCAAGCAATAATCCTGAGTTATTGCAATCAATATTTACTTATTATCCTTCTTCTGAAGACCGTCTAAAGGCGCTACAAGTTAAAAATTGTTATGGTTATAACGTGCTACATCAGGCTGTTACAAATGATGAGTCCATTAAGCTTATTTTGGAATCATTATCAGGGCCTGATTGTTTAGCATTGCTACAAGAAAGAGACATTCATGATCACACGATTTTATATGCCATCGCCCACAACCCTGTGTTGCTTAAGATTATTTTAGAGGCGTATCCTAAGTCTGAGCGCCTTGCTGCGGTAAGGGCGCAAGATATTTTGTATACTGCTGCTTCAAACCCCGAATCACTGAAGCTTATTTTAGCAATCTATCCTGACGAGGAGAGCTCTGAATTATTGAAACAACGAGATAAATGGGGGCGAACAGTTTTATATGCCGCAGCGCAACACCCAGAGTCACTTAAGATTATCTTGCAAGCCTACTCCGAGGATGAACGCATAGAGATGTTGCAAGAACAAGATAATCATGGTTTTACCCTATTGCATGCAGCAGCGACGCAACCTCAGTCATTAGAGTTTCTTCTCAGCTATTATTCTGATGATGAACAGAGGCGAGTGGCTTTGAGGGTCGCAGATTACGAAGACGGAATCAGCGTGTTCCATGCGGCAGCCAGTAACCCTGAATCATTAAAGATTTTGTTCAAGCTATACCCCAATCCGGAGGATCAAGTTAGCCGTTTGCAAGAGACCGACTATCACGAAAGAACCGTATTTCAGGCTGCGGCGAGCAACGTTGAGTCGTTGAATTTGATTTTAGGACTGTATACCTTAAGCCAGAGGTTTTCGTTAATGAAAGGGCAGGATAATAATGGCCTTACGATATTGCACGCAGCGGCAAGTCACCCTGAGTCTTTGCAATGTCTCTTAGCGCCATATTTACCAACAGAGCAACTTGAGTTAATCAATCAGACCGATAATCAAGGTCGAACGGTTTTGCACGCAGCAGCGAGTCACCCTGAGTCTTTGAAATGTCTTTTAGCGCCATATTCACCAGCAGAGCAACTTGAGTTAATGAATCAGACCGATAATCAAGGTCGAACTGTTTTGCACGCAGCAGCGAGTCACCCTGATTCGCTGAAATATCTTCTAGACGTATACCCATTACCTAATCGGCTAGGAGTTATTCAAAAAGAAGATAATTTTGGAAAAACACTGTTGTACTCAGCAGCTAGTCACCCTGAGTCTCTTCGTCAGATTCTAAATATGTATCCCGACTCTGAACAAGTGGCTGCATTACAAAAGAAAAATAAAGCAGGGCGCACGATCTTGCATGAAGCCGTTAATAGTCCGGAGTCACTCAGGGTGATTTTATCTTATTTTCCTGGGTGTTTAGCTCAAGCATTGATTGAAAAAGAAAAGGATTGGACGTCAACGGTTTTGAGTTCTTCGGTCACAAACCCTGAGTCGCTTGCGATCCTGCTTGACACTATCCCTCTGACAGAACGCATCTCTTATGCTTGGTCGCTCCTGCCGCTATCATTAAAAATTCCTGGATCGCTTAAACAGGTCCTTGAGCTTCTCTCTGAAGAGGCGCGCTTTCAAGCCTTAAAACAAACCTACAAACGACATGAAAGTTTCTTGAGTTTTGCGAGTGAAAACCCTGAATCACTGTATGTTATTTTAGCGCTTATTCCTCAGTATGAACGCTTGGCCCTTGTGACAAACCAAGGCAAGTACAAGGACGATACTCCTTTGCGAGTAGCGAGTGAGAACACTGAATTGTTTAGAGTGATGCTGAACGGCTTGTCGCTGATTGACATCACAGCTCTTCTGCGTGAAAACAATCCCAATTATGGCTTGAATAAACAGTTCCCCTTACTAAAGGCGATTACAATTGAAAAGGCTGCCGAACAGGGATTTCCTGCTGGTCTTCTGAGGACCATTGCCGACTCAAGAGATGATCGAGAATTGATCTCAAATCTCTCGAAATCGTCGCAATTGATGATTAAACAGGCACTACAACAAGCTTTTCAAGAGGACAGACCATCAGGAGGTTTATCATGCAATTAGTGGCATTGAATGATTCTTTCTTGCACGTGAATGGGATTCTGGAATCATTACACAAGATAGCCATCGATGTAGCGAATATACCTCAAGGCAAACAGGACTTGGCCAAAGCTAGAAAATTAGAGGCAATCAAGGCGCGCATTACGGCTATGTTTTTTGAAAAACTAGATGCTCAAGGTATTCAATACTTGATAATTTATGTCAAAGCCCAGAGCTATTAAAAGACGTTTTAAAATGTTTCTCGGCTTCTGATTATCGCAAAGTATTAACCGAACGAGATAGTAAGGGCACTCCCTTAGTGATGCATCTCGCAGGTCAAAATCTTAATTTACTTAAAGAGATATTAGGCTATCTGTCTCAAGACCAGCAACTTGAAGTACTCAGTGTCAAAGACAAAGATAATTCATCTATCTTGTTGCATGCAGTTACTAATCCGACATTGTTAAAAGAACTTCTAGCTCTTTTCCCTCAGCCAGTCGCGCAGATGTTACTAAGGGATAAAAATAAATATGGTGAAACTCTCCTGCATCAAGGTGTCATGAATGCTGAATCATTTAAATTGTTATTAAATGCATACCCTGAGTCGGAGCGTTTTGCAGCACTTACACAGAAAGACAAGCATCAAGACACCGAGGCAGTCAAAAATCGAGCGTTATTTATACTGATTAAAGAATTGTTGCCGCTTAGGGACTTGAAGACCATGCTTCAATACAGAATATTACCTACGTTTATCAGCGATGGTTTTAATGAATTAAAGAGTATCATTATTCGACGAATTCAAGAACAAGGCTGTCGCCGTGAAAAAATAGGTTGTGCCTGGAATGATCAATCTACGATATTGCATGTGGTTTGGACTTGTATAAAATCTCCTTGAGCGCACAGGTTAGATCTAATAACTGTATTTCGACAAGGATTTTTTCTGCAACTGTGGATTTTAATACGTT
>CANJSM010000064.1 GCA_947477015.1 Legionellaceae bacterium | reverse complement strand
ATGCATCGTGCCACCTCATCAAAATTTGAATGTGGCATTTGATCTTATTTCTTACTCTTCGTCAAATAAAACGAAATCTAATAGCTAGATTGTTGGGCCAAGGCCCAACCTACGGCAGGTTGATCAAATTTTAATGCGACAGCCGTGTTCTAAAGCGGCTATAAATCTCTATGGAATCTATCTTCTAGTGTTTTCGCCCTTGGTGGGTTTGACAAACTTAGGTGTTGGTCTAATATTATACATATAGTTGTCCAGCTATCTCTTCTTGGTAATGGTTTTTTTGGGGGGGCATCATGCGTGACCGTCTGGAACAGTTACATGAAAACTTACTGCAATACCCTGTTGCTAGCGACATGCAAAATCAGACGGTGGTGATCGGTGATTTACATGGTAACGCGATGAAGTTGATCTATCTTTTATTGCGGTTTGGCATAATCAATATGAATCCTGACCGGTATGCACGCTTGATGACGCTCTACAATACTCCGGTCAATGATTTGACACTTGAGCTGCTTGATGAATTTGAAGCGATAGTGAATGCCTCTACGATAGGGACTTTCCCTGATTTACTGGTACTGATAGGTGATGAGTTTTCCGACCGAGGTCAAAATGATTTTTTTACAGCGCTAGTTTTTAAAAAAATGCATGACAGCGGTGTGCCGTATAAAATCCATCTCTCCAACCATGGTGCGAGCTTGATAGGCTATTTAGAAAATCCATTGATACCTTTGGCTAAATTTCATAAAGGGCAAGAAAACTCTTTGGACAACTTACGGACGTTGGTTGGTAAATTTGAACAACTTAAGGTGAAATTTAGTTCGTTGGTTGAGCATGCATACAAAGATCATCTTGCGTTAATTGGCTATATTCAAACTGTCGGTCAGCCTTTATCGGTATTGACTCACGCCCCGATTGATAATGTGATTATGAAGGGACTATCACAGACCTTCAGTGTAGATTATCACTCAGAAACAGCCGATAACTTGGTTGAATGCATTGATAAGATTAACGCGGCGATATCCACCAGTATCAAAGAGAACAGATTTACAACGGATTATTCCTCCTTGAAAAGGAGTTTTGTATATCAACCTCTATGGAATCGGGGGGCACCTAAGGAATATTTACCCAACAGAATCATCAATATTCATGGACATGTTGGACCCGGACAGCTTTCGTCAAATAGGTATATTAATCTTGATACACAATGGGGCAAACCCAGTGAGATTGGCTACGACTTAGAAGGAAATCAAGGCATTATTCCTGCTGACGATGAAGGAGTTTGTCCAATTGTTCATGCGGAAACTTCCATGATGGATAGGCAGAGCGCCTATTATCAATCAGCGCTGGATCGAGGAGCCACTTTAATTGCCTTTGACGAGGTGAGTCCAATCACCGTAGCAGTGACTGATGATCTCGTTGATATTGATGCGTTACCTGATGTAGGTCACAATAATCAGGTGGGAAAGGAATTTAAACGAAAATATAGTGAAATCAGTAATGATGACCAGAATGAGCAGGAGCCAATTGCAAAACGTACCCCTTAGCCATGTTTAGCAGTTTTGTACAGTAGTGAAGTTGTCTTCTCTATAGCCCAAGGTATTGAGAATCATCTTGCGCGCTCTCGGGTGGCGTTTGCTGCAACTGTTGAATGGTGTGTTTGGTTGCACTAAAAATAGCTCGCTGAGAGGCTTGTACTTGAATGGCTTCGCTTAATAAGGTTTTGCAGGCTTCATTTGTTTCTACATCACTTGGTGATACCCCAGAGGCTAATACATCAGGTTCTGCGCCATGATCCAATAATAATTTGACTGCAACACTATTTTTCAACCGTAAAGCATAGATTAATGGCGTATATTTTTCAGTTGGTAAATGAAAATTAGGATCTGCATGGTGTTCTAATAATAGAAGAGCGGCGGCGTCATTTTTTAACCTAATCGCAGTATTCAATGGACTGATCACTTGAGCTTGCCAATAAATATTGGGGGAGGCATTAAATTCAAGAAGCAAGGGAAGTGCTTCAGGCATATAATTTATTGCATAAATCAACGCTGACCAATTGTATTTTGTGTTGATCTCATTAGGGTTCGCGCCGTGCTCTAATAACAATCTGAGGCACTGAAGTCGTTGGCCATCGATGGCGTTATCAAGAAAACTCATTCCTAAAAATAATAAAGAGAATTTGTATTCTCTGTGAGCGAGAATATTCAGGTTGGCACCATGCTGAATGTCTTTCAATAATTTATCATAATTACCATGTATGACATGGGTTTGGATTGCATTATAAACTTTTTTTGCACGATGAGTATTATAATACTCTTTAATGATATTTAGTTCATCAATAAACACGTCTCCCATGGCGAAAGAAACACCAGTCCATGAGTCTGATGCGATCTTGTCAAGTAGCCTTCTGAATGTAATCATGCATTCAGTTAGCCCGTCCGTTATGTCGTAACGGTGCTTTTTGAGCTCATCCAAATAGACGTCTAAATAATTAGTTCCTGTTTTAAAAAAATCAGGTGGGGCGTATAGCAGCCATATTTCCTTCGAGGAATAACCTCGGTGCGTGTTAAAATACTCTGGATACATGAATACGTCGTAGTGAGGAAGCATGACTTTTTGATCCGAGCGCCGACACATGACATTGGTGTCTAACACATAGTGTCCTTGGGTGGTCAGCAAAAAATTACAAAACATTTCTTTATGGCGAACAAACTGTTGGACTTTTTGATAGTGTGCTTTAGGAGCCTGAAACACGGACTGATGTAATTGTTCATTACGCAAATCAATAAAGCTGTTTAATATTTCCTGGGTTTGATCTTCTAACCGCGACCAACGAGAAACCTCTTCTTGTGGCCTTGATTGTGCGTTTTCTTGAGCAAGGGTTTGGTATTGTGCGAGATGAGCTTCAATTCCTTGAACACGCGTATTGATCTGATGTTGTAGAAAATACCGGGAGTAGATATCGGCATACTCTTGGAGACACCAAAATACCAGTGGGTTTGTCTCTTCTTCTGCGGAAAAACAATGTTTAAAATTTTCATCAAAGGACTCAAGACCTAAAACATCGTGGCCGCCTCTATCAAACTGAGGTGGGCCTATCCAAATGAAATTTAACGTAGGCTTTGTCATGACGTTATCCGTTATTTGAAACCAATATGATTGATTTTAGCACATATTTGGGGGTATGGTACTTAGAGGATCGTTTTCATATCTCCTATTGTGGGTAGGGCAACCAATCTCAATGCTAATAAAATAAATAGCACGCAACTGGCGCAATAAAAGAACGTGAGGTATGCGGCTATCCAATCTTCACTAATAATGAGCACTAGGGGCTGGTTACAATTCATCTCTTGAGCAAATGGCACTAGTGCTCGTAAAGATACGATCCTAACTAAACTCCCGGCTCAGCTGAATGGCCATTTCCAGTGATTGCTCATAATTCAATCGTGGGTCGACGAGGCTTTGATAAGCTTGTTTTAAATCACTTGCAGTCAGACCACGCGCGCCCCCGATGCATTCCGTGACATTTTCACCTGTGAGTTCAAAATGGACGCCGCCTAAATGGCTACCCATTTCACGGTGAATGATGAATGCGCGTTGCAGCTCTAACAATATCGTATCAAAGTGGCGTGTTTTTGTTCCATCTTCAGTCGACTCGGTATTGCCATGCATCGGATCACATGACCAAGTCACTGGAATGCCGGTTTTTTTTACCCCTGCAATCAGAGGGGGTAAGTGACTATCGATATGGTGAGCCCCCATTCGGCTAATCAACAAAATCCGACCTTCTTCATGTTGTGGATTCAACAAGTTTAAAATATAAGATAACCATTCTGTCGTCGCGCTAGGGCCTATTTTAATACCAATCGGATTTTGCACACCGCGCAAAAGCTCAAGATGTGCGCTGCCTACCGTGGCAGTTCTCATGCCAATCCAAGGTAAATGGGTGGACAAATTATACCAGAGCCCATCGCGTACTTGCCTTGTGAGTGCTTGTTCATAATGCAGGTGCAAGGCTTCATGTGATGTAAAAAAATCAACTTTGTTTAGGCTAGTGCTTTGTAATCCATCAATCGATTGTAGAAAATCCATTGCATTTGAAATTGAGTTAAGGATCTCATGGTAAGCTTCTGCTTGCTTAGAGTGTTCGACAAAGCGAAGATCCCATTGTTGAGGATGATGTAAATCAGCAAAACCACCTTCTAATAATGCACGAATAAAATTCAGCGTCATCGCTGCACACCCATACCCTTTTAATAAAAGAGCAGGATTGGGCATTCGAGATTCGACTGTGAATGCGGGTGAGTTGACTAAATCGCCACGGTAACTAGGCAAAGTGACGCCGTTAACAGTTTCAACATCCGAAGAACGTGGTTTTGCATATTGGCCTGCAATTCGACCAACACGAATAATGGGTTTTCGCATGCCATGCAATAGGACCAAACTCATTTGAAGCAAGATTTTGAGTTTGTTGGTGATGATGTCAGATCGACAATCAGCAAATGACTCAGCACAATCGCCGCCTTGCAAGATAAAAGCCTCACCTCGCCCTGCGCGTGCAATAGCTTGTTTTAAATGCTTGATCTCGCCGCTGGTTACCAAAGGAGGTAATTGGCTGAGTTCTTCAACGACCGCCCTTAAATGTGCCTGGTCTGGATAGTTGGCGGCTTGTTGGTATGAATGTTCTAACCAAGATGTTGGCGACCAAGTCTGCATACGCGTAACCTTTATGACTTCACAAAAAACCAAGTATGCAACGAATGAACATACTCCGCAATAAAAAAATAAAACGACATTCCCTTGAATTTTTCTTATTCGTCCCCAGATATTATTCCAACTAATTCAGGAGTTGATGACATGAGTGAGAAGCCTACAAAAGACTGGAAAAAATTCAAGGAAGAGAATGCGGTGCAGGACGATGTGGTTATGAATGAAGATGTGGTCGGTGAAGCCACTGAGCAGTTGGGGGCTCTAGATCATCCATCCTATATCGCACTGGAAGAAAAACTGACGTTGGCGGAAAAACAAGCCCATGACAACTGGGAAAAATCTGTTCGTGCGCTAGCTGAGGTCGATAACATGCGTCGACGTGCAGAGCGTGATGTGGCGAACGCTCATCGTTTTAGTTTGGAAAAATTTAGCGAAGCACTGCTGCCTGTTGTCGACAGTTTGGAGCAAGCTTTGCAATTGGCTGAAAAAGCAGGCGATGCATCCATGCGAGAAGGCTTGGAATTAACCATGAAACAGTTTGTCAGTGTGCTGGGCAAATTTGATGTTCAGCAGCTGGATCCGGTTGGAGCAACCTTTAATCCTCATGAGCATGAAGCCATGGCGATGCAAGAGTCGTCTGATGTTGAACCCAACACAGTGTTGGTCGTATTTCAAAAAGGTTACAAGCTCAATGATCGAGTGATTCGCCCGGCAAGAGTTATCGTTGCAAAGTAACAAATTTTAGAAGGGCTTGAAATGATCTAATTCAAGCCCCATATATAAATCAATCAAATTACGTGGAGCAAAAAATGGCAGCAATTATCGGAATTGACTTAGGTACAACAAACTCGTGTGTTGCAGTAATGGAAGGCGGCAAACCACGCGTCATCGAAAACAGCGAAGGGCACCGCACTACGCCATCTATCGTTGCTTATACCAATGACAACGAAATTTTGGTTGGGCAAGCCGCAAAACGTCAAGCGGTTACTAATCCTCATAACACACTGTTTGCAATCAAACGATTGATTGGCCGACGCTTTGATGATGCTGTCGTTCAAAAAGACATCAAAATGGTGCCTTACAAAATTGTAAAAACTGACAACGGTGATGCGTGGGTTCGCGTCAAAGATGATGACAAAGCACCACCTCAAATTTCAGCTGAAGTGTTACGTAAAATGAAAAAAACAGCTGAAGATTATTTAGGCAAAGAAGTTACTGAAGCGGTGATAACGGTTCCTGCTTATTTCAATGACTCACAACGTCAAGCAACAAAAGACGCAGGTCGTATCGCCGGCTTGGAAGTGAAACGTATTATCAATGAACCTACTGCTGCAGCTCTGGCCTATGGAATGGATAAGAAACGTGGTGACTCTATCATTGCGGTCTACGATCTAGGTGGTGGTACATTTGATATTTCTATCATTGAAATTGCTGAAGTTGATGGCGAACACCAATTTGAAGTGTTAGCAACCAATGGTGATACGTTCCTAGGTGGTGAAGATTTTGACCTTGCGTTGATTGAATACTTAGTGGGTGAATTCAAAAAAGACACAGGCATCGATTTACACAGCGATCCATTGGCGTTGCAACGTTTAAAAGAAGCCGCTGAAAAAGCTAAAATTGAATTGTCTTCTGCTCAACAAACCGATGTGAATCTACCTTACATTACTGCAGATGCCTCTGGTCCTAAGCATTTAAACATCAAATTAACCCGTGCGAAATTAGAATCACTGGTTGAAAATTTGGTTGAACGCACTGTGGCTCCTTTAAAAATGGCATTAAAAGATGCTGGTTTAACGGTTGCACAAATCAACGAAGTTATTTTGGTGGGTGGTCAAACTCGTATGCCTATGGTACAAAAAGTTGTAGAAGACTTTTTTGGCAAAGAACCACGTAAAGACGTTAACCCTGATGAAGCGGTTGCTGTAGGGGCTGCTATTCAAGCAGCTGTATTGTCTGGTGAAGTGAAAGACATTCTTTTACTAGACGTCACACCATTATCTCTAGGTATTGAAACCATGGGTGGCGTGATGACTAAGCTGATTGAAAAAAACACAACGATTCCTACAAAAGCAAATCAAGTGTTTTCAACGGCTGATGACAATCAAACTGCTGTTACCGTGCATGTTTTACAAGGTGAGCGTGAACAAGCTTCAGCGAACAAATCACTAGGTCGTTTTGATTTAAAAGACATTCCACCTGCACCACGTGGCGTACCACAAGTTGAAGTAACTTTTGATATTGATGCGAATGGTATATTGAATGTGTCTGCCAAAGATAAAGCAACCGGCAAAGCACAATCCATTGTGATTAAAGCATCCAGTGGTTTAAGTGATGAAGAAGTGCAAGCCATGGTTAAAGATGCACAATCTCATGCAGAAGAAGATAAAGTGTTCAAAGAATTGGTCGATTTGCGTAACCAAGCCGATGGCATGATTCACAGCAGTGAAAAATCATTGAAAGATTTAGCTGAAGAATTGTCTGAAGATGAGAAAAAAGGCATTGAAACCGCTATTTCTGACTTGAAAGACGCTGTAAAAGCCAATGAAAAAGCACAAATTGAAGCAAAACTTGCGGTACTGACTGAAGCCTCGTCTAAAATGGCTGAGCGCATTTATGCGAAGAAAGCTGCTGAAGGTCAAGCTCAAGAAGGTGCAGCTCAACCTGAGCATGCGTCTGACAACAAAGACGAAGGCGTTGTTGATGCTGAGTTTGAAGAAGTAAAAGACGATAAAAAATAAATTAAGTTCGTATCCTTTAAAGGCGTGACTAAGGTCACGCCTTTTTTACTATCATCTGTAATGTGAGCATTCAATGCAACAACGGGATTATTATGAGCTACTTGGTGTTAGTCGTAACGCCGAGGATGCTGAGATTAAAAAAGCGTATCGCAAATTAGCGATGAAGCATCATCCGGATAGAAATCCAGGTGACTCCGAATCTGAAGAAAAATTCAAAGAAGTTCAAAAAGCTTATGCTGTTTTGTCAGATAAACAAAAGCGTGCCATGTATGATCAATATGGTCATGCTGGCGTGGATGCCCAACGAGGTGGCGGTGGACATGGTGGCTTTAGCGATGTTTTTGAAGATATTTTTGAAAATATTTTCTCAGGCGGGCGCGGCCAACAACGGCAACAGTCACGAGGCCAGCATGGCGCAGATTTACAATACAATGTGCAATTGACCCTTGAAGAAGCGGCTCAAGGCAAACAAATAGAAATCACAGTACCACGCCATACTGGGTGTAAAACGTGTGATGGTTCAGGCGCAAAAAAAGGAACTACCCCAAAAAGTTGCGAAACATGTGCTGGTATGGGACAAGTTCGAATTCAGCAAGGTTTTTTCTCCATTCAGCAAACCTGTCCATCTTGTCATGGCGAGGGGCGTGTGATTACTGATCCCTGTGTTGCTTGTCATGGTCAAGGTCGTGTACGAGAAAGTAAAAAACTAACGGTCAAAATTCCTGCTGGTGTTGATAATGGCGATCGCGTGCGTTTGAGCGGTGAGGGTGAGGCTGGTACTCATGGTGGTTCGCCTGGCGATCTTTACGTGCAAGTCAGTGTCAAGCCGCATGCTATATTTGTCCGTCAAGATGGGGATTTACATTGTGAAGTGCCAATAAGTTTTGTGACCTCAGCCATTGGTGGATCCATTGAGGTTCCCACATTGGAAGGGCGTGTAACCTTGAAAATCCCTGCTGAAACACAAACGGGTAAAACATTCCGTATGCGTGGCAAAGGGATGAAATCAGTCCGTGGATATGCTACAGGTGATCTGTTGTGTAAGGTTGTTGTTGAAACACCGGTGAGCTTGTCTAAAGAACAGAAAGAGCTATTGACGCAATTTCAAGACTCATTGGACAATAGCAAGCACGCGCATTCACCCCGATCCAGCTCATGGTTTGATGGGGTCAAAAAGTTCTTTGAAGACATGTAGTTCGCGGTCATCCAAGCGAAAACATGTCGTTTTGCAAGGATGACCATTTTGCTATCGTTTTAAATAAATGAGAGTTTCTCATGATTCAAAAACCCGCCATATTAGTCCTTGCCGATGGAACTGTATTTG
Source organism: Legionellaceae bacterium (assembly GCA_947477015.1). GTDB lineage: Bacteria > Pseudomonadota > Gammaproteobacteria > Legionellales > Legionellaceae > DDPF01. Next base: position 3,775 of record CANJSM010000064.1, on the reverse strand, counting down.
AGGGAGAGTCTGTTGGTGCCAGTGGTCATTGTGTAGGTGAGTTGGTCTTTAACACCGCGATGACTGGCTACCAAGAGATGTTGACCGATCCGTCCTACGCTAGCCAAATTATTACATTAACCACAGCACATGTGGGCAACACAGGTTGCAATCCTGATGACATGGAATCATCAAGAGTTTGGGCAACCGGTTTAGTCATGCGTGATTGTGTGCGAACCCCTAGTAATTATCGATCCACTCAATCTTTGCCAGACTGGTTAAAAAAACACGGTGTAGTCGCGATTGATGGCATTGACACACGTCAACTCACACACCGATTACGTGAACATGGAGCGATTGGTGCCTGCATCAGTACCGATGTGAGTAATGTGAGTGCCGCCAAAGCCATGGCCAGTTCCTTTGCAGGGTTAGATGGTGTTGATTTAGCAAAAAAAGTCTCTCGACAAGCTACCGAGCGCTGGCATCAAGGACGCGGTGAATGGGCGCAGGCCTCTAAACCTTTACGTTATCATGTTGTGGTGTATGATTTTGGAGTTAAGCAGTCTATTTTACGCATTCTTCATGATCTCGGTTGTCATATTACACTCGTTCCAGCACAAACTTCAGCAGACGATGTAATGGCCATGAACCCAGATGGTGTGTTTTTATCAAATGGTCCTGGCGACCCTGCTGTGTGTGATTACGCTATTCGAGCCACACAAGCCTTTTTGGAGGCAGGGGTACCCCTGTTCGGAATTTGTTTAGGGTTTCAAATTTTAGCCCTAGCCTGTGGCGCGTCTTCCTTGAAAATGAAGGTGGGCCATCATGGTGCTAACCACCCGGTTATTGATGTAAGCAATCAACGTGTCTTTATTACTAGCCAAAATCACGGCTTCACAATTGATGAAGTCAGTTTGCCAGATTGCTTGAAAATTACGCACAGATCCTTGTTTGATCAAACATTGCAGGGTATTATGCACCTTGAGAAGCCAGCATTTGGTTTTCAGGGACACCCAGAAGCAAGCCCTGGACCGCATGACATAGAGCTTATATTCAATCAATTTATCCGTATGATGAGGCCGGCCTCAATTTAATTTAATGCAGGAGTGTAGTCGCTGTGAAAAATGCCCATGTTTTTACGTCTGAATCTGTATCAGAAGGACATCCAGACAAGATTGCTGATCAAATATCTGATGCCATTTTGGATGCAATATTAGCTCAAGATCCTAAAGCCCGCGTCGCCTGTGAAACCTTTGTTAAAACTGGCATGGTTTTGGTTGGTGGCGAAATTACTACCAATGCTTGGGTGGATGTTGAGGCTATCACGCGCGGTGTTATTAAAGACATTGGTTACAACAGCTCTGCCATGGGTTTTGATTGGGAGTCATGCGCTGTGTTGTCTGCAATTGGTAAGCAATCTGCGGATATTGCACAAGGTGTTGATAATCAGCAAACCAAAACCTTAGGAGCTGGCGATCAAGGCATGATGTTTGGCTATGCCAGTCGTGAAACCGATGTGTTTATGCCAGCTCCCATTGCCTACTCCCATCGCTTGATGGAGCGCCAAGCGCGCTTGCGTAAAGAAGGTGTACTACCTTGGTTAAGACCAGATGGTAAGTGCCAGTTAACATTGAATTACGTCGATGGAAAGCCTGTGTCAGTTGATACTATCGTGTTTTCAACACAACACGACCCTAATATTAGTCATCAAGATTTGATTGAAGCCGTGCGTGAAGAAATTATCAAACCTGTTCTTCCTGAAGAGTGGTTGCTGCCGCAAACGCGTTATTTCATTAATCCAACAGGTCGTTTTGTTATTGGTGGTCCTTTAGGGGATTGTGGTTTGACCGGGCGAAAGATTATTGTCGATACTTACGGCGGCATGGCAAGGCATGGTGGTGGATGTTTCTCCGGTAAAGATCCATCCAAAGTAGATAGGTCAGCTGCCTATGCTGCACGGCATGTTGCTAAAAATTTAGTTGCAGCAGGTATTGCTGATAAGTGTGAGATTCAAGTGTCGTACGCGATTGGTATCGCAGAGCCCACATCGATTTCAGTGGAAACATTTGGAACAGGCCATTTGGACAACATGGCGATCATCGAGCTCATCAAAAATAATTTTGATTTAACCCCTCAAGGCATTATTGATCACCATGATCTATTGCGCCCAATTTATCGACAAACAGCCAGCTATGGTCACTATGGACGCGATAACTTGCCCTGGGAGCGATTGGATAAAGTCGCTGAGCTTCGCAAGGCATTATAAAATAAATCATATAAAGAGAGATAACCTATGTTAGTAAACAACGACATGATTACAGACTACAAAGTCGCCGACATTAGCCTTGCGGCTTGGGGCCGTAAAGAAATTGCTATTGCAGAAACGGAAATGCCAGGATTGATGGCGTTAAGAGCCGAATTTGCTGACAGCCAACCCTTGAAGGGCGCTCATATTGCTGGTTGCCTGCACATGACTATTCAAACGGCCGTGTTGATTGAAACCTTGATTGCTCTTGGTGCTGACGTTCGTTGGTCTTCTTGCAATATTTTTTCGACACAAGATCATGCCGCTGCTGCAATGGCTGCCGCTGGAATTCCTGTATTTGCTTGGAAGGGTGAATCAGAAGAGGAGTATTGGTGGTGTGTTAAACAAACCATAACCGGTCCTGATGGTTGGACACCTAATCTATTATTAGATGACGGTGGCGACCTCACTCAAATTATTCATCAAAACCACCCTGAACTGCTAGATGCCATCAAAGGTGTCTCAGAAGAAACGACAACAGGTGTTGCCAGATTGTATGAAATGGCTAAACGCGGCGAATTAAAAATGCCAGCTATCAATGTCAATGATGCGGTAACCAAGTCAAAATTTGACAATCTTTATGGATGCCGTGAGTCGCTTCTGGATGGTTTGAAACGTGCCACAGACGTCATGATAGCTGGTAAAGTAGCGCTGATTTTGGGTTATGGTGATGTGGGTAAGGGCTGTGCGCAAGCATTGCGTGGTCAAGGCGCGACTGTATATATCGCTGAAATTGATCCCATTTGTGCCTTGCAAGCAGCAATGGAAGGATACCGTGTTGTCACACTAGATGATGTTGCTGAGCAACTTGATATCGTGGTCACAGCCACCGGTAATTCGCATGTAGTGACACGTGAACACGTTGCACGGATGAGAAATCAAGCCATTCTGTGTAATATTGGCCATTTTGATTCTGAAATTGATATCCAAGGTCTGCGTGAATACCCATGGGAAAACATCAAACCTCAAGTTGATCACGTGATTTTCCCAGATGGAAAACGCGTTATCGTATTGGCTGAGGGCCGTCTTGTGAACTTAGGTTGCGCTACTGGTCACCCAAGCTTTGTGATGTCCGCCTCATTCACCAATCAGGTTTTAGCACAAATCGAGTTGTTCGAGCGCGCTGAAAACTATGCCAACCAAGTTTATGTGTTGCCAAAACACTTGGATGAAAAAGTAGCTCGTTTGCATCTAGCTCGTATTGGCGCAAAGCTGACTGAATTGACATCAGAACAAGCTGAGTACATTGGCGTTCCTAAGAGTGGACCTTACAAGCCTGACCATTACCGTTATTGATTAGGTCGTGTTGACATTTCAGATCTCGACAAGCCCTAATATGCCAATCACGGCTGTCGCATTAAAATTTGATCAACCTGCCGTAGGTTGGGCCTTGGCCCAACAATCTAGCTATTAGATTTCGTTTTATTTGACGAAGAGTAAGAAATAAGATCAAATGCCACATTCAAATTTTGATGAGGTGGCACGATGCAT
>CANJSM010000063.1 GCA_947477015.1 Legionellaceae bacterium | reverse complement strand
AGCATATTGATAACAATATGACGCACAATAGCCATGTTTTCTCCTGCATGATCTTTCCGAACACGTGATTGGTCTTCGTTAAAAACGACGTCTAATGTCCAGTGCAAATTATTTTCCACCATCCAAATGGGCTATAACTGCTTGTGCAATTTTCCTTGCATTGGGTGGTAAGTTACTAAATGCATCGTGCCACCTCATCAAAATTTGAATGTGGCATTTGATCTTATTTCTTACTCTTCGTCAAATAAAACGAAATCTAATAGCTAGATTGTTGGGCCAAGGCCCAACCTACGGCAGGTTGATCAAATTTTAATGCGACAGCCGTGCAACTGTAACGACCGATAAATTGACAAAATTTCACCTTCACGATAAAATTTGCCGCACCGAATTAGCAAGGACTCACCTTCGTCATGAATAAATTCAACGTTACAGCCCACATACTTTTTTCCATCACATGCGCTTTCGTCATCCAATCGAAGACTTATGCTGAGCCCGCGAACCTTTCTCAGTTGAAAACGGTGATTAAAAGCTATCATGACTCTGGTGATTATCAGAAAGAGTTATCACAAGCGATTACTCCAGCTAAGCGCTTCATTATCCAACGAGCCGAACTCAATGCGAAAAGTACAAAACCTGAGAAATTGGCCATTGTGTTGGATATTGATGAAACCAGCGTGACCAATTATGACACTATCATTGCACGTGATTTCTCTGACGATAACCAGAAAGTCTATCAAGCATGGACTGAAGCCAATGCCCCTGTGATTAAACCGATGTTGTCTCTTTATAACACGGCACTCAAAGAACATGTTGCTGTTTTTTTTGTAACCGGTCGTTCTGAAATTTTTCGAAAAGCCACGAATAAAAACTTAAAGCTAGCTGGCTATCAACAATGGACAGGCTTGTATTTAAAACCCAATGATTACAAACAGCCCTCTATTGTCCCATTTAAAACACAAACACGCGCCGCCATTACTCAGCAAGGTTACACAGTCATTGCCTCCCTTGGCGATCAAAACAGTGACTTAGTCGGCGGGTATGCGGAAAAAACATTTAAATTGCCGAATCCATACTACTTTGTTCCTTAGGGGAAGTAGATCATGGATACTTATAACGGTTTCGAGATCGACCCGATTAACAGATATATTTAACCCAAATTGGTCGCTTTAAATTTGAACTGAAAACTAAGCCAAGGGCTGTTGGCATTTCACCTTTTGAAGCTCGACGTCCCGCAGCCGGGAGATCCATCGCTTCGCCCGGGATGACGTGTGGAGTTACAAAAAAACTAACCTATTGATTTCTTCCAGAAAATAAAGTGGTATATTCAATAAATTATCCTCTTTTTTTAAATTTAACATTGATGTACGAAGGGATAATGCTGGCTGATATTTTTCGCTGTAGATTTTAAGGCTCTTGCTACGAACGGATACACTCGATTTTATCTCTAAAGGGAGAATAGTGTCTTCTCTTTGAATAACACAATCCACCTCAGCACTCCCCTGACTAGTCCAATAATACTGAGGGTCAAAATAAGGTGCCAATGCTTGAAATACGTAATTTTCTGTTAAAGAACCACGAAATTCTTGAAATAGTTTGTCACCATCCAAAACTGCTTTAATAGGCAACTCCGCAATGGTATTCAGCAACCCTACATCCAGTAGATAAATTTTAAAAATATCCATGTGATAATAAGCTTTCAAGGGCACTTTGGGTGTGGAAATATTGTATATTTTATAAATCAAACCTGCTGCACTTAACCATTGAATAGCCTCTTCATACTCTCTGGCGCGAGCACTTGAACGAACAAGAGAATAGACAAACTTTTTATTTTCTTTTGCAAGTTGGCTCGGAATGGAACGCCAAACTTCAGACACTTTCATGCTTAAACTTTTTGCAGCATGTTTCGAGAAATCAAGATCATATGATCTTAAAATATCCTGATGAACTTTTCTAACCGCATTAAAATCACGACTATCAATATATGTCAAAACCGCTTCCGGCATACCGCCGATAAAATAATAAATTTTTAATAGTTCATTTAGTTTACAATGAAATGGCTCAGGTAATGGTTCTATTTCCGTAAGATTAATCAAATAATCTTTTAGTCGCTCTTCACCAAGGGCGTCTAAAAATTCCATAAAACTCAGTGGGTACAAGTGCTGAAAACTAACTTGACCAACAGGAAATCCCTTTTGATGACCTATTTTAACACCCAATAAAGAACCACAGGCACAAACGTGATAATCGCTCGCTTGCTCATTAAAATATTTCAAACTATTCAATGCCTCAGGACACTCTTGAACCTCATCAAAAATAATTAAAGTATCTTGTGGCTTTATGGCCTTATTAAAATGTATTGATAATTTATAAATGATATCTTTTGGATCAAGACTTGCTTCAAAATATTTTTTCAAAACAGGATTGTCTTCAAAATTTAAATACACATAATCAAGATATGAGGATGTAGCAAATGTTTTTAATGCATGTGTTTTGCCAACTTGCCTTGCGCCATAAAGTAACAAGGGTTTACGATGAGACGAGGTTTTCCATGCAAGAAGCTTATCCATTATATATCGTTTCATAAATCACCCACATTATATCACATTTTAACAGGCTAAATTGTGTGCTAAATCACGTTTTACGGTGTTAAAATGTGATCTTATACACAATATTAGTTCAATAAACGTGGGATTTCAACCCTGCAAGAACGGAAAAAATAAGATTAAACCCGAAAATGGCTAAATAAAATCCATTACACTAAGGCGTGTTGACAATTCATCTTCCGAAGGCCTAGAGCATCACAACGCTTATGTTTAGTTCGTCGAACTTTACACAGTGAGCAAAAAAAAACCTCCAGTCCCTAAAAATGGTCTACAATTAAAATAAAAAACAACCTGAGTCATAAAAAACCAAGCAAGGAGACTTCCATGCACAGCAAAGCGGAAGCACGCACAAGAGAACTAGAGCCTTTTTTCTTGAAGTTAAAAAAAATTCATACCGTGCCTAAGGTAACGTCGTACAGTACTGAGCAATTAGAACACAATGAAAAACTTCGTCAGCATACTCAGGATCTAGAAGATCTTCAAGCCTATGCAACTGCAGGGATGCATAGTGACTACACAAGAAAGCTTGCTGAGCTTAAGGATCAAGGACTTACCTTTCGTCAAACGAAAGGTAAAATTTACCTCACGTTAAATGAGGGTGATAAGGTTGATGTGGAAGTTGCGCTGCAAGTCAAGGGCAATAGTTTAACGTGGTATTTTTGGGCCGAAGGTGCCATGGATCAATATCCGCAAGAATTTAGAGATCGTTTATACAATCAAGCAGCGAAATGTCACAAAGAAGTCGATGCTGGTTGTGATTTGTATTACAGAGGCAGTAACTCATTTCATTTAAAAAATATGCATCATGTAGTTACAGAGTCAGGGCATAATCATAACCATTACCGTTTAGCTAACGATAAGCATTATACTCCTCATGACTTTAATCAGCATTTAAACGCATTCAAGAGCTCCTCTATTCATGATGAGTTTTTTGATGCCGGTGAAATTGATGATATTTGCGAAAAATTTAACTTATTTTATTTAAATTGGACCAAAAAAGAAAACAATCAACCCTCCCAAGAAGAACAATATTTTGCTCAAGAATCACAGCACTACAATCCAGCCGACATCATTGAACTGAGATTATTTGGTACAATGCAGGAGCCATGTCGCTTGCGTGTGGACGAACTAAAGGTTGATTATGAAGCTGCTCGAATTCAAATAGAGCAAGCAATAGGCGATCAAGACCCTTCTTTAGTAGCACAAGCATTAGAAGCAGTAAAATCGGAATATGAAACCTTGCTGTCATATCGTAGCAGTGGTGGTGTGCGGGGAATTGGATCAAGTAAAGCGTCTACTCGTCAACCAGCAGGATCAGGTCTTGCAGTTGAAAAAGAGCAAGTAATGGATGATAGCATTGGTATTGAAGTACCTGATATCCCTGTTTGGGCAACATCAATAAAAAAAGCGGTCGATACAGGTAAACAAGCTATTATAGATAGCGCGAAACGTAGAACATCCCCATCTAAAGAAATCCCTGAAAACGATGTGGCGTTAGAATGGGAATATAAGCAACTTCAGCGTAATTTTAAAGCTGCGTTAACTGAAATAAAAGTTAGCCGGGGTAATGGGGCTACTGACGAGGATAACGATCAAAGTCCGCGAAAAAAATGAATCAATAAGGAGATTAAAATGCCTACGTTATTACAACAACTTTCTACTCAAGAACAAGAAGTAGCACGAACAATAATGACTAACTTGCGTACATCTTTACCAAAGGCAATGGAGTGCATAAATGTTCTCGAGCAATACAAACAACAGTTAGCTTTATCAGAGTCTTTTGCGGTTTTTCACTCGATCGTTCGTAAAGCCATAACCCATGGAAGAGAGCCCTTTCAAGTCTATCTTCGCGCCACTGACGGAATGAATGAAGCCATATTTAACGCGATAGAAGAGCACATCAAACATGATGTGGAATTAACCAAGATCAAGAATGCATTGCATTTTAATAGCTTCTTAGCAAATGACATCATTGCAGCAAAAGAACGCCTGAGTATGCAAAGCTTATACAGCAAGGTTTCCGATAGAGGCAGGGAAATTGCAGACGCATTTATTCAGAGCATCAAGGGATTACAAACCATAAAGTCCGAGCTTTTATCTGATGGAGAAGATTTTAAAGTCCGCCTAGAAAAAATTACATCTTCTGAAGAGCTTGATTCAATTGAGACTGAAATTGAACAATATAATCAAAGAATGTTAGTTGCATATGATGCATTAGTTCCGTTTCCACAAGACGAAATAGTTGCTGGCGCTTTAATAGAATTTTTAGAAGAGAACCCGCATATTGCCGAGATAATGGAAACTTTTAACTTCCATGAATCACTAATGGATGACATACTGGCTGCAAGAGCCAAAACAGATCATCATTCATCGACAGGGCCCTCGTGGTGAGAGCCCTTTTGATAAGCCGAGATCTCAGTTAACCCATCACTTCTTCGGCCTCAAACTCCTCCTGATAAACGTGCTGCTTGATAATCTGGAGGGCTTTTTCGCTGGTTAACGGCTTTGTGATCACGCCATCCATGAAATAATCGCTGCAGTCGTCTTTAACAACCTCGGCTTGATAGACGGTTAATGCAATAATGGGGACATGGTAGCGTGTGTTTTTTTCCATTTCTCGAAATGTTTTTGACACGATGTAACCGGATGTATCTTGCAAACCAATATCCATGAAGACTATGCCATACTTTCCTGGTTCAAATAGCATGCAGGCGGCATCTCCAGAACCTGCAATGTCTACGTCGCAGTTCAACGACATGAGCAATGACTGTTGCACGTGTTGAGCAATAATATTATCTTCAACGAGCAGAGCTCGAATTGATTTTCCTTTATACTTTATTCCATGTGTTTGATGAGTTAGATGAGTATGATTAAGTAACTTTTCCATGTTTTTTTGAGCTGTAATGTCGTTTAAAATCACCACCAATCCAGTGACTGTTTTATCTGCATCATACAAAGGAACCCGCGTAACTAGGTAATACAAGGCCTCGCCTGCTTTATTAGTCAACGAAATTTCATTGGTGTTGTATTCGGGTATACCGGAAATCAACACTGCTCGGTCATTTCGTTTGACTGACTCTATCTGGCCTACAGTCCAAGACGTGTGCTTTGCCATTAAATCATAGGGCGTGCCGATGAACTCATTGTGCGGGGGCATTTCAAGTAATTTGAAAAAATTGAGATTGCATCCTGAGAGCAGGCCTTCTTGATTTATCCAGTAGACAACATTGGGCATGCAATTAATAATATCCATGTAATATTGATGAATATTAATGCGGCCTTTAAATCCATTTTGTTCTATATTTTTGACCATTCCATGTCTCCATATACACTATTTACGCGATGCTCGACATTTTGAGTAACAGGTAGGTTGGGCCTTGGCCCAACAAGTTCAGCATTCGTGCCAGAGCCTGTTGGGCCAAGGCTCAACCTACAATCTTTGACAATACAGTCGAGTCCATCTAAGACCCTAGTTATAATCAACAGAAATGATTTCATATTCCACGATTCCACCAGGCGTTTTAACCACGACCGTATCATCGACTTGTTTACCAATCAATGCACGACCAATGGGTGAGCTGTATGAAATTTTGTTCAATTTAATGTCCGCTTCGTCTTCACCAACAATTTGATAAGTGATTTCTGCGTCGGTTAACACATGGCATAAATGCACTTTAACACCAAAGACCACCTTGCCTTGATTGGTGAGTTTGCTGATATCCACCACTTGCGCCATTGATAATTTCGCTTCCAAATCTTGGATACGTCCTTCCATGAAGCTTTGTTCTTCACGAGCAGCATGGTATTCGGCGTTTTCCTTCAAATCACCATGCGCACGAGCGACTGCAATCGATTCGATAATTCGTGGGCGCTCAATGGTTTTCAAGCGGTGTAATTCGTCTTTTAGTGCAGCTGCACCGTCAACTGTCATTGGATGTTTTTGCATCATGTAAATCCTGTAGTCGTGTTACTGTTTGTCTATCTTCATATTTCATCGCCAAGCAAGCGGCTTCAGCGCCTGACAACGTTGTCGTATAACTTACCTTATGCTGCAATGCATTGCGTCGAATTGCAAATGAATCCGCAATCGCTAACTTGCCTTCTGTGGTATTCACAATAAAATCAATCTCATGATTTTTGATGTGATCAACCACGTGCGGCCGCCCTTCGGCTACTTTAAACACTCGCTTGCAAGCTATTCCTGCCGCCTGCAGCACAGCAGCGGTTCCTTTCGTTGACACAATGTCAAAGCCTAAATCAATTAAGCGCTTGGCTATTTCGCCCACTCGAGCCTTATCAGCATCGCGAACTGAAACAAATGCGCGTCGATGTTTAATAATATTACATCCAGCACCCAGTTGAGCCTTTGAATAGGCTTGACCAAAGCGTTTTGCGATCCCCATCACTTCACCCGTAGATTTCATTTCTGGGCCTAAAATAGAATCTACGCCTGCAAATTTAACAAATGGAAACACAGGCAATTTAATTGAATAAAATGCCGGCGTGGGTGCGTATTGCGTCAAGCCCTGCTCTTTTAGGGTTCGACCAATTTTGCACAGCGCTGCAATTTTTGCCAAAGGTAGTCCTGTGGCTTTTGAAACAAACGGTACTGTTCGTGATGCCCGTGGATTCACTTCCAAGACGTAAATGTCATCGGCTTGAATCGCAAATTGAGCGTTGATCAATCCAACCACACCTAATTCTAACGCCATTAATCGCATTTGTTCAATCAAATCTTGCTGCACAACCACACTTAAACTAAACGGAGGCAATGTACACGCCGAATCGCCTGAGTGCACGCCTGCTTGTTCTATGTGCTCCATGATGCCACCAATCAAGACGTCTTTGCCATCACATACGGCATCCACATCAACCTCAATGGCATTATTTAGAAACTTATCCAGCAAAACAGGCGAGTCATTTGAGACGCTCACGGCATGGGCTAAATAATGCCGCAAGTCTTGTTCATTATAAACCACTTCCATGGCTCGACCACCTAAAACATACGATGGACGTACCACCAATGGGTAACCAATACGTGTAGCCAGCACGATCGCTTCTGATTCACTGCGCACGGTACCATTTGCCGGTTGATGGAGTCCTAATTTAGTGACTAACTGCTGAAAGCGTTCTCGATCTTCTGCCATATCAATCGCATCAGGCGACGTACCTATGATTGTGACACCATTTGCTTCCAACTTACGAGCTAATTTTAATGGCGTTTGACCACCGTAATGGACAATCACGCCGGCAGGCTGTTCAACATCAACAATAGCCAACACATCCTCCAAGGTGACGGGCTCGAAATACAGCCTATCAGACGTATCAAAATCAGTGGAGACCGTTTCAGGATTGCAATTAACCATGATGGTCTGAAAACCTGCTTCTCTTAGCGCCATGGCGGCATGCACACAGCAATAATCAAACTCAATGCCTTGCCCTATCCGGTTTGGACCTCCGCCCAATATCATGATTTTTTTTGAATTGGACTCAGGGCGTGCCTCGCTGGTGGATTCATAGCAAGAATACATGTAGGCTGTGTCGCTTGAAAACTCAGCAGCACATGAATCGATGCGCTTGTACACGGGCAGGATGCCTAGTTGTAAGCGATGTTGTCTCACCTCATCTTCAGTGCAATTCAATAGGGTTGCTAAATAGGCATCTGCAAATCCTCGACGTTTGAGTTGTCGCATGGTAATACCATCTAATGCCTCTAGTGTTTTGTCTTTCAGGGTATGTTCAACGTGAACCAACTCTTGAATTTGACCTAAGAACCAAGGATCGACTTTGCTTTCCTGATGGATCTCTTCTAACGACAAACCCTGTCGAAATGCATCTGCGATATACCACAATCTATCTGGTGTGGGGTCTTGCAAATGGCTTCGTAAAACAGCCAACTCACCTTGTTTGAAGAGTGGCGTCAAACCGCAACGGTCTATCTCTAAACTCCGAATGGCTTTTTGTAGCGACTCTTGAAACGTCGCGCCAATGGCCATCACTTCGCCAACCGATTTCATCTGCGTAGAGAGAGTAGTTGAGGTTTGTGGAAACTTGTCGAAATTAAAACGGGGGATTTTAGTGACGACATAATCGATAGTAGGTTCAAATGAGGCGGGTGTTTTACCGCCGGTAATTTCATTAGCTAATTCATCCAACGTATAACCAACAGCCAATAATGCGGCGACCTTAGCAATGGGAAACCCTGTGGCTTTGGATGCTAAGGCGGAACTACGAGACACCCTGGGGTTCATTTCGACAACGAGCATACGCCCATCGTCTGGATTGATGGCAAATTGAACATTCGAGCCACCGGTATCTACACCAACTGCACGTAGCACGCGAATGGATGCATCGCGCATACGCTGAAACTCTTTGTCGGTTAGCGTTTGTGCTGGGGCAACGGTAATGGAGTCTCCAGTATGAACCCCCATGGGATCGAGATTTTCTATCGTACAAACGATAATGCAATTGTCGTTTTTATCACGAACCACTTCCATTTCGTATTCTTTCCAACCCAATACCGACTCATCAATCAGCAACTCATGTGTTGGCGATAATTCAAGACCGCGCAGGCAAATTTCTTCAAACTCTTCTCGGTTATAAGCAATACCGCCCCCACTGCCACCCATGGTGAAAGAGGGGCGAATGATGGCTGGGAAACCCAATCTGGCTTGTACAGACAAGGCTTCTTCTAGACTATGCGCAATGGCTGATCGTGGCATTTCTAAGCCAATTTTTTTCATCAGCAAACGAAATTTTTCACGATCTTCGGCTTTGTCGATGGCTTCGCGGTTAGCTCCTATCAACTCCACACCGTACTGCTCTAAAACCCCCTCACGTGCGAGATCTAGCGCGCAGTTTAACGCGGTCTGTCCGCCCATAGTGGGTAGCAAGGCATCGGGCCGTTCTTTTTCAATGACACGCGCCACTTCTTGCCATAAAACCGGCTCAATATAGGTTGCATCGGCAAGTTCGGCATCGGTCATAATGGTCGCAGGATTGGAGTTTACCAATATGACTCGATACCCTTCTTTCTTCAACGCGCGCACAGCTTGTGTGCCGGAATAGTCAAACTCACACGCCTGACCAATAACAATAGGCCCCGCACCCAAAATTAGGATGGATTTAAGATCTGTACGCTTAGGCATAGTCACCAAGAAAAAAATTTAAAGTGGCTTATTTTATAGGGTTTTTCATGAAGTTAATACTCGATTTCGAAGTTTTCTTAAGTCTAATTCCGATTCAAAGTCAGTTTAACCAGCAATGGTCACCATGGCGGCGCACATGCATTGCTGGTTTTCTCTTGATAAAAACTTTGGATTGATTTCACACAATTATTGGGTGCACTATGTAGCGGCAATTGCTCCATTAAGCTTGCGTGAGAGATGAGTGTTGTCGATGAGTCGTTGCAGTGGGGATTCACAAGCCATGTAGGGATGTCGGCACTGGTATAACCATTGGCAACCAGTAAATCCGTTAATTTACAAATGACATAAGCATGTTGGAAGGTGCACGTGCACTGATAATTTGAGTATCCCCCAGAGCAAGTTGACACGGCTAGTGTCATTCCTTGAGTAAAAAAAGTGCCCAAATTCTTATAAATCAAGTTATCTAGAGCAGCGGCTTTTGGAGACCCAGCATTGGGTGAAGAAATGCAATCGGTACGCGTATACTGTTGTGCTTTATTGAAGACAAAACAAAAATTAAATCCATAACCTATCGAAACCGGATGTGGTTGATATTCTGCACCAGCAGAATTTAAAAATTCCAAGCCAGCACCTCCCCCGCCACCTCCTGTAATCGCAATGGTGTAGCCACGTTTATACAACATGGGAATTAATGTACGAAACAAGTAGGATAAGTTATCTCCATACGATGCCAAGGTCATATCATGACTCCAAGACGGATGGATATTAGGTGGGTAAAATGAATAATCTGTTGCGGGCGGCGCTTGGTAAGTTACGTCATGACCCTCCGTAATACTAAGACCTGAGCCAGTCCCGGCCCCTAAACCCAAGCCATTTAGATTGCCGTCATGGGTCACATAACAATTAGCAAATTGACTTCCACCCCCACCACCAGAGCCTGTATTGATGAGATTCGGGGGAGATGGATTATTCAATTCAGGCGTAGTATTGCCACCGCCGCCACCCCCGCCGCCTGAAAAAAGAACATAATGCGTTGCGCTATTGGGCTTGAACGCTTCAATTTGATAGCCTGCACCACTGCCGCCTCCCCCACTCATGCCCCAATAATTAATGTCAGCTGGAGGCCAAGTTTCCAATTGGCTTTGTTGGGTTGCATAAGGCAGATAATACAGCGCTGAACATACCACAGAAGACCCACAATCGGCATAAGGTGTTGCCGCTTGTTGTAGATAATAGCTATTCAAAAAATCAACATAACCGTTATAGCCTAAATCTTGTACTGATGAATCCATCACCGGGTGGCTAAACGTGGCCAATAATTCCGGCAAACGACCCAAGACCGTTGTATTTTGTACAATGGGATAGGCTGTTGCCATTAAAAAGTTCAGATAAGGGGGAAACAGTTTACTGGTGGAAGCAGCAGAGCCACTATTACTGGTAGCATAGCTCATTAAATTACATAGAGGCGCTCCTCCCCCGTCAATTAACGGATCAAATCCCACAACTAATTGATGCGCTTGCAAACAAGATATGGTGGTTTCGTCCGCACTGGGGGTATGTTGAAAATATTGAAAATGTTGATTGGCTTCTGGTTCTGAAACATCCAAAACCCGAGACATAAATGCATATAAATTATTAGCATACGTATAGGATCCAGAGCAATCTTGCGCAGCAAATGGGCGTGATTTAATCATGTCGCACTGCGTTGAAACGATGTCATTGTTTGTGACAGTAGTGTTAAATCCGACAGGATCAACAGAACACCACAGGCCGTTATGACCACATACTTTCAGCTGACCCGAAAAATGGCCTAAATGCTCTGGATTAAAAACAACCGCTAATAGACAGGTAGCACCTTGGGCTAAAGTGCTACCACAGGTTGAATGTTCACTGTCCACATGGTATTGAGAGGGCAATATGTAGCTAACCGGCATGGTCACGCCGGTTTGATTCCTGATGGACATCAAACGAGTGACGGGTGGGTCATACCAGCCCATTCCGCTAGGAAATGAAGATTCGCCAAGCGCTAGTTGAATAGAAAACAAAGACGTCCCAGCATAAAGAGATGTTGAGAGGCTAATGCCACAAGCTATTTTAAAGATTCCTTTCAAAACGCACTCCAAGGCTAATCATATGATAATGCAGAGGGCCTGTGGATAAATGCTCAAAGGTGTTTTGATCAGGCGATAAACCCAACTGTCCTTGACCTGCATCAATATAACGGTAAGCACATTCGATGATCACATCTTTAAAGGTATAATCCAACGCAGCACCCAGCTCAAAAGCTAACTGTACTCGTCTGTTGTCTGTAAATAAATTAAGACCTGACGCGG
Source organism: Legionellaceae bacterium (assembly GCA_947477015.1). Lineage (GTDB taxonomy): Bacteria > Pseudomonadota > Gammaproteobacteria > Legionellales > Legionellaceae > DDPF01. Next base: position 696 of record CANJSM010000063.1, on the reverse strand, counting down.
CATGATTTTCAAGTGGGACTTCATGATAGTTGCCTGCATTATTTGACGACCGGCCAATACCGATAATTAATCCAGGCTGAAATCGGTACTTGGTCCAAGTTAACATATTATCCACTAGCAACAGTTGACTGGTCACATCATAGGAATAACCCAAATTGTTCATTTGTGGTGATCGAAATTGCAACACCTCACCCTGAGACTGCATACTGACTCTGGGTATGTAACGCACGCTTGTATTTACATTCAAGTCACTGCGCTGGTATGTCTGTAAACCCAGACCCAGCATCACACTATCATCCTGATGCCATTGAGGGTTAGCGAGGTAGGTGTTTCCTAGCGTATTGATCAAATTCAAACTTTGCGTGTAGGCCGGGGCAGAAAAAAAGACGGCTTCATCTACAGAAATGAACGCCATGGTTGATGCGAGAGCAATGCTCTGGAGCGTCATGCCGAGAAAAATAAAACTGGTTTTTAACAGGTTGAGTATATTCATAGATACCAGTGTAGCTTGATTTTAGCTATATTTAAATTCTCCGTTGAAATGCTCACGGCTGTCGCATTAAAATTTGGTCAACCTGCCGTAGGTTGGGCCTTGGCCCAACAATAACGTATTAAAATCCACAGTTGCAGAAAAAATCCTTGTCGAAATACAGTTATTAGATCTAACCTGTGCGCTCAAGGAGATTTTATACAAGT
>CANJSM010000062.1 GCA_947477015.1 Legionellaceae bacterium | reverse complement strand
GCAAAACAAATCATAAAAAAAAAGGAAAATGATTTCAGCATGAAATCATCGAGTTAAAAAAAAATAACGCAAATTACAACAGAAAAAGTGAACAAGAAAAGTGCTTGCTTATGAATTGTTAAAAAAATAGGCGCCTCTTGGAAGCGCCATTGGGCCTTGGCCCAACAATAACGTATTAAAATCCACAGTTGCAGAAAAAATCCTTGTCGAAATACAGATATGTAGGTTGGGCCTTGGCCCAACTGGCTCTGTCACGAATGCAGAACTTGTTGGGCCAAGGCCCAACCTACATGTTACTTTAGGTATAAAATTACTTTTCAACGCGATGCTCGACTTTTTGATTGGTGATATCGTCTTCCATGACGCCTATTTTCTCCCAGCACTGAATCTAGGAGTGAGATCTAGCGAGTCTATTTCTGGGATTAAATGAGAAATAATATACTGTTTATGAACATCACCCTCCGCTTCTTGTAATAAGTCTCGATACTGTTCAAGTTGCTCGGTTTGTAATGACTCTAAATGCTCAATATGTTCATCTAGGACTGTTTTGAATGTTAATGTTTTAGCAAAAAATGCAAAAATTTCTTTGCGGGCGGACAGAGAGTCAATCATTTGCTTGCTTATATCAACAGCAAATCGTTCGAAATTCAGCTCTACAGGTGGCCCTGCCTCATAATAACCGCATTGCCATAATGTTTTATCTGGACCGTATAAATGGTGATATAGCTTATCAATGGCTTTGGCATCCAGTGGGATATCTTGCCAAGCTTTAGAAAAACGCCCTACAGCTGCTTGTATAATGGCACTGACGTGCTCCATATTAATCTGTGCTAATTCAACAATAGCTTGTTGAAATCGTTCTGAATGGATTAACTTAGAGTAAGTGAGTGCATGCTTATACCGTTCACTAAACTCACCTTCATTAAATAAATACAACCCTATTCCATAAGTGTGATCATGTAACTTTGAGAACATGCAACCATAATCAATCCGCGCGGCTCGTCGTTCGCCTTGGGAATTAACCATAGATCCCATGTTTGCAAATTTTCCATCAAAGTCATTGAAAAAACAGGTTGCGGCGATACTTTCAGGTACTCCGTCTATTGAGGGTATATTATCAACAAATGCTTGTTTCGCTTCCTCATCAATTCTTTTCAATTCATCTTTAAAGGTCATAAAATTAGGTAAAAATTTAGATACAATGCCTGGCGCCTCACCCGGGATTTGAGTCATGCGATTTTTGGGAGCAAGATCACCCATGACATACCTAAATAGTTCACTCCCGACCAGTTCTCCAAACGACTCATAAAAATACCATTCGTAATCTCTATTAAGACACGCTTTATATAACCAAACGTGTTGTGATTTTTCTAAAGATGGCTCGGCGGTTTTTTTTACAAGAAAGCCTTCCGTCATGCCATCCGATTTATCGTTAAAATAGGTCCATTTTGTTTCACCTAAATCAGAATTAAAACGACCATCTTTAGGCGATTTTAAATTTGAACCCTCGACTAATCCGGACATTATGATCGAAAATCGGGTATCTGCATCAGCACCACGAGGTATTTCTCTTTTTGACAACATGAGACCTCCAATTCATTTATCTATAACCACAATAATGTCTTGCTTCATTCAATTGAGCATAATCGCCACTTTGATTTTTTAATCCGAAAAATCTAGGCGTCACTTCCGTGGAATATGTGTCCTTAATGAATGAGGCCGTTTGCAGGCGGGTTTCTATTAGTGTTTGAATGCGATCACTATTTCTTTGAAACACATCTTGTTCTGCATCAGTTAGATCACGTAATAATACCGATTTAGAAACTGTTGTCGCTGAGTCGGAAGGGTCTAAAGTTGGATACAAAACATGTCGTTCTCTATCTTGAACTTTAATGGTGTTAACTAAATTCAAGCGCTCTAATGTTTCGATTGTTTCAATAAATACCAGTGGAGCGTTATCCTGCTCAGTAGTATTGACCCAACGTGGCATAGCCGGAAGACCTGCTTTTGCAGCTGCATAATTTTCTTCATATCTTAATTGAATACTTTGTTTAGCTACAACTGGGGGTACAGCAATAATTGTCGCATCAATATGATAACCATTGGTCTTAAATGGCGATAAGACTATCTCCGTTATTTCCTCTCCCATGGCTGCATCGTCCATGAGCACATGAAATTTATTTTGAACTGATTCGTCTATTAAAAATCCAATCAATCGTTCAACCGCAACATCCGTACGCGCTGCAGCATTGAGTGGATCATGATGAATGAGATACTGATAACGCGGATGATATGCTCTTAACTCATCAAAATTGATGTGAACATAGTCAGCCAATCCGGTATCCTGCTGCTTGATTAGCTGAATTAGGCTACTTTTTCCAGCACCAGGTAGCCCTGTTACATACACCAGCGTTGGTGTAGTCTGCGATTTTTTCTGAGAAAAATGATCTTGCCTTATTTTTGCAAATGCAACTTGATACTCTTCTTCACTCATCAAATCCGGATGATCGAGAGGAGCTTCATCATGAACAATAGTTGAGCTAATTGACTGCATATCTATATACTCCTCTGCAAGTGAAATATTATGTTTTTTAGTAACCACACCCAAAGTGTTTAAGATAACGTGCAGGGTGAGATGGCAGGTTTTTTATCAATAAAAAGATATTTTATAATTTATTCATTATTTAATCAATGTGCTCTTTATTTTCTGCTCTGTACATGACAGATTTTTTTGTCATGTACAGAGTATTTTCCAAGTGAATTGCGCAACATAAAATAGACGCTAAGTTTAATTTTATTTGCAAAGCTGGTGGTGCAATTGTCGATCGCCGCTAAGAGTCATTTGACAAAAGGTTCTTTGCGTTCTAACTTAGAGAATAAATTATTTGCTTGATTCGTTTCCGATCCGTTCCAACTGAGGAGTCTTCGAGACAGGGCTTTCGCCCTTCCTCAGCCCGAACAGATCAAGGTTGAACCAATAGGGACTGTACAACAATAATGATTGACATCAAGATTCACTCTCAACCTAATGATGAAACCTGTGGTGCAACCTGCCTTCAGTCTATTTATAATTACTATGGATTGACCATGGATATCCATGACGTGATAGCAGGTGTTGAACGTTCACTATCAGGCGGTACACTGGCGGCCTTTCTAGGCACGCATGCCCTGCAACAAGGCTTTGATAGTACTATATATATCAATAATTTGAATGTATTTGACCCCAGTTGGTTTACTCATGGTGAAATTTCTAGTGACCAGTTGATTGCCAAACTTGATGAGCAAATGATTCATAAGCAGGACCCTGATATTATTCAATCCAGCATCGCCTACCAACAGTATGTTAGACTGGGTGGGCATGTGCGTTTTCGTACGCTCAGCGTCAAATTACTGCAGCACTATTTTGAGAAAAAAACGCCGATATTAACGGGATTAAGTGCGACCTATTTATATTTCAGTGCGCGAGAAAGTTACACGCCGGACGGTATCTCCAGTTACGATGATATTCGTGGCACGCCGTGTGGTCATTTTGTTGTGTTGTGCGGTTATGATGAGAAGAAAAAACGCGTGGTGGTTGCTGACCCTCATCGTGAAAATCCTTTGTCTCATAATCATTATTATACGGTGAGCAGTCACCATTTAATCAATGCCATCATGTTGGGTGTGTTAACCTATGATGCCAATTTACTGATCATTGAACCTAAAGGGATTTAGATGCAAACGATTGTCGTGACAGATCATCCGCAAGACTGGGGATTTTTAAGTCCTCTTGCATCCATAGTAAAGGCATCTGATTATTTATCCGATGAACAATACTACCAAAACAAATCCATGCGCGTGATTAACCTATGTCAGGGATACAACTATCAAACCATAGGGTATTATGTTTCGCTTCTAGCGCAAGCGCGTGATCACAAGGCTTTGCCTTCAATACTCAATATCCAAGACGTTTTAAATGCAAGCTTATCCAAACAAATTTCACATGACATCGATGAAGACATTCAACATGCATTGCATGATATAAAAGGCGATGATTTCATACTGAGCTTGTATTTCGGCCAAAACATGGCAAAAAAATACGCCAACCTAGCCAAGAAACTCCATAGCTTATTTCCACTGCCATTGCTTCGTTTTACGCTGGAAAAAAAGAAACACTGGACGATTAAAAAGTTAATCGTATTATCCCCTGTTGACATCCCGGTTCATCATGAAGACTTCATGAAGCAAGCAGCAGAAACTTACCTGTCTAAAAAGAGGTTTCATCAATGGCGGAAAAAACAGCGCTTTCATGATTTAGCGATACTGGTCGATCCCAACGAACCCAATCCCCCTTCTAATAAAAAAGCTCTCGAGCTGTTTGTTGGTGCTGGCGAATCATTAGGCTTAAATGTCGACTTTATCGATAAGAACGATAACAAATCTATTGCCGAATATGATGCGCTGTTTATCCGCGCAACCACCTCGGTTGATCATTATACCTATCGTTTTGCAAGACGAGCCGCTCAAGAAAACATAGTCGTGATGGATGATCCACAATCGATTGTGCGGTGTTCCAACAAAGTATATTTAGCGGAGCTTTTACGCAGTCATCAGGTACTCACGCCCACGACACTGTTTATCAGTAAATACGACAAGACCTTGCCACACATTGATTTTCCTTGTGTCATTAAGAAACCAGATGGTGCTTTTTCACAGGGTGTGGTCAAACTCAATGATCACAACGAATTGCAAAAATCATTAAAACAATTTTTTAAAACCTCTGATCTCATCCTGATACAGCCCTTTATTCCCACAGCGTTCGATTGGCGCATCGGCGTTATCGATAACAAACCCCTATTTGCCTCACGCTACTTCATGGCAAAAGACCACTGGCAAATCTACAACTGGCAATCGGTTCTAGAAAATGAAGGGGAATTTGATACCGTTCCTTTGGATAAAGTACCTGACGGCGTGATCAAAACTGCGTTAAAAGCCACTCGCTTAATTGGTACCAGCTTGTACGGTGTCGATATCAAAAGCATTAATGATAAGCATTACATCATTGAAGTGAATGACAATCCTAATATTGATGCCAATATTGAAGATCAAGTCACTGGTGAGGCACTTTATCGCGACATCATGGGTGTCTTTTTACAGCGCATTCGAAGGAATCATGGTTATGTCTGATTATTCTATTTTTTCAGTTTTGGGCTTAGAAATCGAATACATGTTGGTGGACCGCGAAACCTTAGACGTGAAACCTATCAGCGATAAGATTTTGAGTGATCTAGCTGGCGAACCAACGAGTGAGGTGGTTTTAGGTGACATCGCCGCCAGCAATGAGTTGGTCATGCATGTGTTGGAATTAAAAAATAATGGTCCAAAACCTTTGACAGCACCGGTTGCAGAACAGTTTCAGAACGCTATTTTAAAGATTCAGCCGGTATTAGAACGCCATAATATACAGCTATTACCTAGTGGAGCGCATCCGTGGATGAATCCGCTGACAGAAACAAAACGTTGGCCACATGGAAATCGTGAGATATATCAACAATACGATTCAATATTCAATTGTTGCGGGCATGGTTGGGCCAATTTGCAAAGCATGCATGTTAATTTGCCGTTTGCAAATGATGATGAATTTTTTCAATTACACAATGCCATTCGTTTGATCCTGCCTTTGTTGCCGGCTTTGGCTGCAAGCACCCCTTTTCTGGAAGGAAAACCCACTGAATTACTGGATTCTCGCTTGTATTTTTATGACAAAAATCAGCAACGTGTACCGTCCATCACAGGTGATGTGATCCCTGAGTTTATTCGCTCTGAAGCCGAATACCAAGACAAGATATTAACCCCAATGTATCGAGAGATAAGGCCACTGGATCCAGACGGCTTGTTGCAATACGAATGGCTTAATTCTCGTGGTGCGATCGCCAAATTTGACAGTATGGCCATTGAGATTCGCATATTAGACTCACAAGAGTGCGTGAATGCAGACATAGCTATCGCACATGTCATTCAAGCCATTCTTAAACATTGGACCGAACACTCACGCATGCATCTAGACCGACCTTGTGAGACCAAGCGGTTGAAGTCCATCTATGAACGCACACTTAAAGACGGATTAAACGTATTGATTGACGACAGTGAAGTCTTGAGTCAATGGCAACTTCCTAAACGAAACATGACTGCACGTGATGCATGGTCAATGTTGATTGAACGGGTAAGCCCGGATTTAACCCCAGTCAGCCAAAATGCTCTTGAACATATTCTTCGAGAAGGTAATTTGAGCGAACGTATATTACGCGCGTGTCGAAAAGAGTATAATCGAGCCGCATTAACACGCGTCTATCGCCAACTAGGCGATAATTTATTAACCAATCAACAGTTGTAATCATGACTAAACCCATTGCCTTGCTCCTTAGCTGTGAACACGCAGTCAACACGGTTCCAGACAAATATATTGATTTGTTTAATGGGCAGGAAAACGTGTTACAAACTCACCGAGGAATTGATTTCGGCGCACTTGCCATAGCCAATCACTTGCACCAAACCTTTCATTGCGATTTCATACAAGCGCACGCATCCAGATTACTCATCGATTGCAACCGGAGTCTTGGTCATTCGCATTGTTTTTCTGAATTTACCAAGCACCTAAGCTCGCAAGACAAGCAAGATTTAATCAATGAATATTACTTACCTTTTCGTCAACAAACAGAACAGCTTATCAAATCACATATTGAGCAGGGTTTTCAAATCTTACATTTATCCATTCACAGCTTTACACCCGAGCTCAATGGCATCAAACGCAATGCGGGTATTGGTATTTTATATGATCATGCTCGACATGGAGAGCAAGAAGTGGCAAGAATTTGGCGCAGCCTGCTGCTCCAGCAAACGCCCACGTACCGTGTACGCATGAATTACCCCTATCATGGCAATACCGATGGATTCACGACAACCTTACGAAAAACGTATACCGAGCACGATTATATTGGCTTTGAAGTAGAAAGCAATCAAGCCCTTCTTGCCGACAAAACCTCGCTCAATGAAGTCGCTAACGCTTTGTCATCTAGTCTACAAGAGCTCATGCAGTTGCTGTGAGGTGACCAAACACTTTGGGCAGACACCATAAATATTGAGCGCATGATCGGTCATTTTAAACCCCGCTTGTTCTGCGATCATTTTTTGGCGTTGCTCAATGACCTCATCAACAAATTCATCCACTCGACCACATTTAACGCAAACCAGATGGTCATGATGCTCACCTTGGCTCAGCTCAAACACCGAATACCCGCCTTCAAAATTATGGCGATTGATAAGGCCTGCTGCTTCGAATTGCGTAAGCACTCGATAGACCGTCGCTAAACCGACCTCTTCACCCATCTCAGCGAGGGATCGGTAGACGTCTTCCGCACTTAAGTGATGATCAGCGGAGTGCTCCAAAATTTGCAATATTTTAAGTCTCGGCATGGTAATTTTTAAACCGGCTTCTTTTAACTGCTGACTCTCTTCCATATAAACCTTAAAAAGTGATATTCGAAACATTGCATGCTATTATGACCACATTTTTCATCACAGGCCAAATAAAATGAAAATTAGAACTCTTCTTGCTAGCGCAACCCTAGTACTCACCTTAACCAACTGCATGTCTTATGATTTTGCCCGACGTGTTGTTCAGCAAGGCAATCAACTTCCACCTGAAAAGCTCAGCCGATTAAACATTGGCATGAGTAAAACCGATGCCGCGAATTTAATGGGCACCAGTTTAATGAGCCCTATGTTCAATAATGACCGATGGGATTATGCGTACACGTGGCGTCGAGGCAGTGGACCAACAATAGTAAAGAATTTAACATTATACTTCAAAAACGAACATCTGGCGCGCATTGAGCGTAAGCCCTAGGCTAAACGCTCGCAAAGACGGCATTATCGAGATGACTTTTTAGCCCGTTTTCGCCTTGTTTCCATGGGATCCAGCGCTAACGGGCGATAGATTTCTATTCGTTCACCCAATTTAACCAGCCTATCCAATGGAACAACCTGCGAAAAAATGCCCACAGGCAGACCATTCAATTCAGGGTGTTGCTCAAACAAACCTGACTTCTCCAGCACATCAGCAACACGCATCCCTACTAAAAACGCAACGTGTGCGCGTATCGGAGATTGATTGACTGGACAATAGACTACTTCAATATTAGCCATGTATGGCCTTGGCGCGATCACAAAACGCGTCTACCATCAGATCCGTGACTTGCTCAAAAACGGGACCTAAAAACATCGAAAACATTCGACCAGCAAACTCAAACTCGAGATCAAATGAAATTTGGCATCCGTTTTCGACTTCATCAAAGCGCCAAAAGCCTTCAAGATGACTAAATGGGCCTTCAACCAAACGTATTTCAATCATTTTATTGGCTTGCAAGCGGTTGCAAGTTGTAAAGGATTTGCTAATACCGGCGGCTGCAATCACCAAGGTCGCGCGAACTTCATCTTCATCACGATGATGCACTTCACTTCTAGAAAAATAAGGTAAAAATTCATTATAACGTTCAACGTCATTCACCAGATTATACATTTGCTCACACGAATAATTAACTTGGCGTGATTTTTTAACGATGGTCATTGTTTAACTCCATTACAAGCGCTGTTAGATGAGATTCGAGCGGTGAACCATTTCGCTAGATCACGAATTTCTTCGACACAAATGCTGTGCTCCATTGAATAATCATGCCAAGCAAGATGTTGAAAACCACGCGCCTGAAGCCAGTCAAAACTTTGTTTAGTCCAAGCAGGAAGAACAATCGGATCAAATCGCCCACCAGCAATAAATACCGGCGTACTGCTATTTACGAGAACAGGGTCGCATTCAGTAGCCAATGGTAAATAGCCAGACAAGGTTACAATACCAGCCAATGGTATTGCTGATCGAAGGCCTGTAAATAAAGCCATTGCTCCGCCTTGAGAAAATCCCGCCAGAAAAATTTGGTCTGAGTGAAAACCTGCAGCGAGCTGTTGTTCAATCACTTGGTGAATCATGCCTTCTGAGCGTTTTAGACCGTCATGATCTTCACGATCGGTTAATTTCATGCCGACAATATCATACCAAGCACGCATGGGCATGTGGTTATTCAATGTCACAGGACGAACAGGTGCGTCAATAAACACATGACGAACAGGGACAGTCATTGGCAGCTGATTCGCAACCCCTACCATGTCGTTGGCATCAGCTCCTAGACCGTGCATCCAAATGACGCATGCACGTGCTGGCTGTTGTGATTCTTTAATGTATACGTTTAACAACGTGCCTCCTAATATATTTCAGTTTAGAGAGATCTCAAATTAATTTAGGATTATACTACAGACAGGCGTAACGCAAGAATATTTCTACTTTATTTCGTAGATACCAATTAACCCGTGAAGACTATGAAGATATTTTATACTACTATTGCAATCACTTTCCTATTATCGGGCTGCGGACAAAAAGGTCCTCTGTATTTGCCAAATCCTCAAGCGGTTAAACACGTAAAAGAGGTATCACATGGGCTTTAAATTCACCAAAATGCATGGTCTAGGCAATGATTTTATGGTGGTTGATGCCATCCATCAGTCGATTGATTTAACACCTGCAACCATCGCAGCTCTCAGCCGACGCGACACCGGTGTGGGTTTTGATCAATGCTTATTAATTGAAGCCAGTCGTGAGTCAGGGGTTGATTTTTTTTACCGTATTTTCAATGCCAATGGTCAGGAGGTTGGGCAATGCGGCAATGGGGCGCGATGCCTTGCACGTTTTGCAAGACAGTATGGATTAACTAAGCAACACTCTATCACAGTTGCCACACACACCACGCGCATGAAGCTCCATATCAACCAGAATGATACCGTAACCGTGGATATGGGCCAACCAAAGCTTAAACCTGCTTGTATTCCTTTTAATGCCGCCACGCAAGCACCACTGTATGCGTTGTCACTAAGCGATAAGACCCGTTGCGAACTGCATGCTGTCAGCGTTGGCAACCCTCATGCGGTCTTAGTAGTAACTGATGTGACGCACGCCCCAGTGCAGAAGTTGGGAAAACTCATCAGTGAGCATACTAGCTTTCCTGAGCAGACGAACGTTGGGTTTATGCAAATTGTATCACCTAAACACGTTAAATTACGTGTGTATGAACGCGGCTGTGGAGAAACACAAGCCTGTGGAAGCGGCGCTGTCGCAGCCGTTGCAACAGGCCGGCTATTTCATGATTTAGCCGAAGAAGTGACGGTTAGTTTGCCGGGAGGAGAGTTATCCATTGGCTGGCCGAATATTGACGGCCCCATTTATTTAACAGGACCTGCCGCGTTTGTTTATGAAGGCGTTGTGCTGGATTGAACCATTATGGGTACCAAATCCAATTTGTTCAATACACAAAAGCCCTGCTTATCTTTTTCAGACACAAAACCTGCAGCCACTGATGGTTGCTTGAATTCATCCAACAATGTCAAATCAAGTTTCGGTGACGTCACGTGAATATGCCACGCACCCTCGACGCCCTCTTTCACATTGATAAACTGTGACATCGCACCAGCCTCACCTTGCTCATTAAACCAACCAGCCACCGCACCACGAACGGCATCTGGTTCCAGCATGTTCATGGAATAAAAACCACTGCCATCATCGAATCGACATAACACAGCACTGAGCTTATGAGACTGGCCTTCAGGGTTTGAAAGCCAAATTTGTCGAAACCACGCACTGTTTGCTGAAACAAATTGTTCATGGTTCTCACCATCGACTTGAATATGTCCATTGAGTTGCCCAGTTTGACTCACGACGACATCAACCCCTGCTCTTAGTCCTTGAGTGGCCGGATTGTGTTCTGGCTGATTAAGCATATCGACTTTAAAATTAAAGCCTTTTTTATCTTGCGTTTTGAATCCAAAAATCCAACTATCATTGATTGCATTAAAACGTAGAAAGGAGTGAGCAACATGCCAATTATTTCGCTCTGGATCGCTAATAGTGGCATCACCCTCGTCCATTAAAAGCATCGCTTTGGTTTGTTCATCAAACAATGCGGCCTTGACGTGGAAGTCATTTCCATGGCGCTGCATCTCAAAATAGTAGGCGTAATGATCGCCTCCTTCATTCGCTACCAACCCTGAAAATACCCAATTGGCATTACTGGCTTCAGCGGGTAAAAAACCAGTTTGTTCTAAAGGTTCCACTTCTTTTTCTGCTGCAAAAGTAACGCTACAGAAGAGCATAAACAAACAGATGCACATTTTACTTAATCGAACCAGAATCATTTTAATTATAACCTTGTCATTATTGTCACAATTGTTAGACCTCGTTTACGCCGACTCGAAGCCAAAGCCCAATCAACCACTCACTCAAACTGCAAAGAAGGATGTGTCCATAGGCAATCCCAAAAATTATCCTCAATCACCGCCTCTACTGGCAAGAAATACATCTTGTCCGTAGCAAACTCTTGACACTTAACCGCGTCTTTTTCTGTCATCACTACCATTTTTTCAGGTAAATCTAATTCATTAGCCTGAAATGAATGGTGATCACTAAAAGGATAGGGATTTAATGTAACACCTAACCCGCTTAAAGTAGCAAAAAAGCGTTGTGGATGACCAATGGCTGCAACAGCCGCAACAGGGGTAGATAACTGAGCTGGTTGAATAGTTTCTCCAGTCACCAATTGCGTCAAGTCACCCGGTCGCATATCCATGCGATAGCCACCGGGCCATTCTCCACCATTCACCACAATAAAATCAACCTGTTGTAAACGTTTAGTGCTCTCACGTAACGGCCCCGCAGGCAAACACCAACCATTACCCACACCACGAGCGCCATCAATCACGGCAATCTCTATCGAGCGTCCCATCTTGTAATGTTGCAGTCCATCGTCACTCACAATCACCTGACTATGGTATTTATTCAATAGGTAACGCACAGCCTTAATTCTATCGGGTGCAATCACAACCGGGCAGCCGGCTTTTTTAGCCAGCAACAAGGGTTCGTCACCGACTAACTGTGCTGATTCACTCTCCACGACTTCATGAGGAAAATCATCAATAGCTGCACCATAGCCACGACTAACAATTCCAACACGCAAACCACGTGCTTGTAATTGCTTCACTAAAGCGATAACTAAAGGCGTTTTTCCCACGCCACCCACAGTAATGTTACCCACTACAATGATGGGGACAGTAACTCGTTGTTGGCAAAAATGCTCTAGATAATAACGACGCAGCCAGGTGATAACTTGATACACGCATGCGAAAGGCAGGAGCGCCCAGCGCAAAGGATGCCGTGTATACCACAGTTTATCAAGCGAAATTAACGACATTAAAGGCTCTCAAACGTAGGATCGATTTATTGTATTGATAATGTTTCTTGGGCCGAATGCTGTACAAAATCCAATTCATGGTCAACACCCAGTTTTTGAACCTGATACAATTGTGCATAATGCCCTGCCATCGCCAGCAATTGCTCATGTGTTCCTTGCTCCATGACGCGACCTTGATGCAATACAACGATTTTATCCGCGCGTTTAATGGTTGATAATCGATGTGCTATCACTACTGTAGTGCGATTTTTCATCACGTGCTCCAGCGCGGCTTGTATAAATCGCTCTGATTCATTATCCAGAGCCGATGTTGCCTCATCCAGAATAAGAATGGGAGCATTTTTTAAAATTGCACGTGCAATGGCTAACCGTTGCCGTTGACCACCCGATAACAGCACTCCATTTTCACCGACACGAGTATCATATCCCTGAGGCAGTTTTTGAATGAATTCATCAGCATAAGCAAGACGG
>CANJSM010000061.1 GCA_947477015.1 Legionellaceae bacterium | reverse complement strand
TCAATCTACGATATTGCATGTGGTTTGGACTTGTATAAAATCTCCTTGAGCGCACAGGTTAGATCTAATAACTGTATTTTGACAAGGATTTTTTCTGCAACTGTGGATTTTAATACGTTATTGTTGGGCCAAGGCCCAACCTACGGCAAGTTGAACAAATTTTAATGCGACAGCCGTGGTTACACTAGGTTTAAAAAAGCGTACAACATGAAGGGGCAACCGATGAAATTTTATCGCGTAATGTTAGCAATACAGGTAGAATGAATAGATAAATTGGTGGGCTTCAATTGTTTTCCATTCATCTGAAGTCTCGTCTTTGCTAGCCCTATATAGACATAGGAATAATAAATGACTAGAGCTTATAATTTTTCTGCAGGCCCTGCGATGCTGCCTGAGTCAGTTTTGCTCAGAGCACAACGCGAGTTATTAAATTGGCGTAATACCGGAACATCAATCATGGAAATGGGGCATCGTACCCCTATTTTTCAAGAGTTGCTGTTTAATTTAGAAGAAAAGCTACGCCTCATCATGGCAATACCAAAACACTACAAAGTCTTGTTTTTAACAGGCGGTGGTCAGGGGCAATTTAGCTTTATCCCGATGAACCTGACTAAATATAATCAACAGGTCGATTACTTGGTGACGGGCATTTGGTCTGAACGTGCCGCAAAATATGCCTCACGCTATGCCAAGGTTAATATCGTCACTAAAGCCTCAAGCACGGCTATTCCCGATGCATCGACTTGGCAATTAAATCCCAACGCAGCGTATGCATATTACTGCCCCAATGAAACCATTGATGGCATTCAGTTTCATGATATACCTAATACAGGAAGCGTTCCTTTAGTCGCAGACATGACCTCGGCCATTTTATCTGAAGCCATTGATGTGAATCGGTTTGGTCTTATTTTTGCCTCCGCTCAAAAAAATCTTGGGATCGCAGGCATCACCTTGTTAATCATTCGAGATGATTTACTCAGCCAAGCACTCGATTGTGTGCCAGAAATAGCGAATTATTCGCTTCAGGCAGAACAACGATCATTACTCAATACCATTCCAACTGTTCCCGTTTATATGATGGATTTAATGATTGACTGGCTCATGAACGAACAAGGCGGTTTAGCCAGTGTTTCCACAGCTAACCGCCAAAAAGCAATCCAACTGTATGACTGCATTGATAACAGCAATGGGTTTTATTCTAATGCCATTGAGCCAGCCTATCGCTCAAGAATAAACATTCCTTTTAATTTAGCCAACGATGAATTATTGGCATTATTTCTGTCTGAAGCAGAGAAACAAGGCTTGAACTATTTGAAAGGCCATCGATTAGTCGGTGGTGCTCGTGCCAGCTTATATAATTCCATGCCTGAAGCTGGCGTTAATCATTTAGTGAAGTTCATGCATGAATTTGCAGGAAGGGGCTAAACAACTGGACTTCCTATATATCAAACTGAACGCCTACTGTACCCATATTGTAAAACTGGGAACCCATTTTCACACCCCAATTGGTAGTCGCAACATGAGTTGGGTAAACAGTAGAGCCCAGCGTATAGTTTGACGCAGAAAGATAAAGGAAACGGTATTCAAGATTCATAACCGAATGATCGGTTAAATTAAACGATACCCCGACTTTAGGTTGGGCTGCAAAAACCAAATTCGTGGCACTTGCATCAGAATTATAGTGATTAACTCCCGCCTCTAAAGGTGAAATTTGTAGTGAATTAGCTCCAGAAATGCTGATAACCGCAGCTCCAGCACCAATACCTACATAGGGTTGAAAACGCCCGAAACCAGATGATCGAGCGTGCAAGATTCCATTAGCAAGAAAAACGCCCGTATGCATGGGATAGGTTACCCGAAAATCATGTTCTAACAGGCGTGTCGTTTCATTAATTAGATGTTCTCCCAGCATCGCTGAGCGCCCCAGATAGAAACCTTCTAATTCGGTGGCAGGAGCAAAGCTCCAATTCGAACCAAACAAATTAGGCGCTCTCTCCGACCATCGATACCCAACCTGCCCTCCAGCCAACCACACCGAACTAGTGTTGGATTGACCAAAGGCATTGACCGCTAGAGGGCCACCATTGTTAATTGAGCTGCCTGTGCTGTTATAGTTTAAAAGTGCTGTTCCCTCTTGGACAAGATTAACTCGTGTAGCGCCGCCACCGCCACCCAAAAATCCTACATATAGTTTACCAGAAGAGGCATTATGGACAGGTCCCATCGTTCCTGCGTTGACAAAAGAAGCCGCCGTAATAGATATCAAACTAGCAAGAAATAGCGAATATTTTTTATTTTTAATATTCAATTGGTCATCCTTATACGTTTGAGCGTTAGCTAAAATCCACTATATTTTGATCAAGCAGTCGTTGTCAACGCACGCTTCAATTCTTCACCTTGGTAAATAGATAACACTTTGTTGGCATAGTCAGGATCTGTAGCATAACCTGCTTGATACAGAGCATTAACATAACGCTCCGGATCATGCACGTTTGCTAGAGCTACTTTATACCGCTCACCATTAATCAAAGAAATGTAATCCTTGAAGGATTCGTCTACAGAGGAGTATTTTTTAAAAGAAGCCGCTACTTTGACAGGGGATTTATCGAAATATTCTGTAGTTGTTATTGTAACGGATGCATCCGTACTGTTTGACTTGATGTTAAACAAATTATTGCTGCTGGTACCATCCTTGTCTTTCGAAACAAACTGACCCCACCCTGTTTCTAGAGCAACTTGCGCGATGAGTAGCTCAGGTTTAAGACCCAGCGCAGTTGATGCGACCCTCGCATAGGGCCATATTGATTTTACAAATTCATCAATGGACGGATTTAATTGAGTTTGCTTAATATCAGGAGTTGTCACCACAGTAGTTTCTTCAGACGCAATAGCATCCCTGTTTAAAGCAATTGGCAATTCACTTTGAATTGGACTAATAACCGCACCGGATTCATGTGCAAAATGCTCATCGATACAATTGCTTTTAAACAGGGTTTGTAACAAGACCGCTTCAAATTGATTAATTTCTTCAGCTGGTGTTTTTTTTGTGGCATCGACTCGTGATTGCAAATCTATAGGACGATCACCGATTCGTTCTACCACCATGTTATCTGCCTAGACCTTTTTTACAAACTGTGACTTTAATTTCATCGGGCCAATGCCATCGATTTTACAATCGATATCATGATCACCATCAACCAATCTGATGTTTTTCACTTTGGTACCTACTTTAACAACTAGAGATGATCCCTTAACATTCAGATCTTTAATCACACTCACCGTGTCACCATCACTGAGTCTATTCCCGTTTGCATCTTTAATAACGCGCTCTTGTTCAACTGAGGTGTCAGCTGCATCTTTTACCCACTCGTGAGCACATTCTGGGCAAACAAGCTGGTTACCATCTTCGTAAGTGTATTCTGAATTGCATTTAGGACACGGGGGTAACATGCTCATGGTTTAATCCTATCTTGGAGTTTTGTCAGTATATTACTACAAAACCATGATTAATGCATGGCAGTTAAAAAATCATTGACCGCACTCACCGGATTAATTGCGCGCGTTATCGGTCTGCCTACTACCAAAAAATCACTACCTGCCATTAAAGCCATTTCTGGAGTAACTATACGGGCCTGATCATTCTGATGATCAGCCAATCTGCGTATTCCAGGAGTAACTGCTATAAAATCTTGACCACACAGTGCTTTTATCACAGGAACCTCTAATGCTGAGCTAACAACACCATCACACCCACCCTCTTTGGCAAGTTTTGCAAGAACACAAACATGCTCATCCAGTGAGGCTGTTATTCCAACTGCGGCGATATCTGCTACACGCATACTAGTTAGAACTGTTACGGCAACCAGTAACGGACGATTAGGGCCATACCCATCAATTGCATTCCTAGCCGCCTGTAACATCTGTGATCCACCAATAGCATGCAAGGTTAGCATCCACACACCTGCATCAGCCGCAACAGCGCAGGCTCGCGCAACAGTGTTTGGGATGTCGTGAAACTTAAGATCAAGAAAAACCTTAAATTGCCTATTGACCAGCTTACGGACAAAATCCATACCCAATAAAGTAAATAACTCGCTACCCACTTTTAGCGCACATTGACGTGGATCTAGTTGATCAACCAATGACAATGCGGACGATAAATTATCAAAATCAAGAGCAACAATGAGTTTTATTGGTGAGTTCACGGCTAATCGCCCTCCAGTCCATGAATTGGTTTTATACGACCCCATTGCTTGCAACTGGGACAATGCCAATGCAGCAGCTTGCCACTGAAGCCACAATGTCCACAACGGTAGATGGGTTTGTTTTCTAAAAATTTACTGGTAATGGCATATAACATTTGTAATTGGTCACGTACTTTTCCATGTGCAGATTCTAGATGCCAATAAATCAAACGATTTAACCCTCTAATAGATGGGTGTCTGCTCAATTGGCTTGAAACAAAATCAATTGCAAAATCCAGACTTTTTTCACGGCTCAGATACTCTGCAATGACAAAAATCACTGATGCGCGTGGATGCTCTGGTAAGGTTTGTTCCAGATAGTCAACACACTCATCCATGGCATCCAGCTCACGATAACAATGTACTAACGGCTCAATAATTTCATTCATGAACTCAGCGTCTTGTTCGGGAACGCGTTTAAGTGCGCGGATGGCTTGCTTATATCGACCATTTTTGATTTCATAGTTTGCCATCATCAAACTAGCGCGAACAGACTCCTTATCAGCCGTCAACGCTTGTTTAATCGCGAGAGGAACTTTTTCGTAAGCATTGATTTTTAATGCATGATTGGCAATTTCACAATAATAATGTGCGGCTTGAGTGTGCATACTGTTTCCAGTGGACACCTCAAGTTTTTTAATCACATCGAGTGCTTTTTCCCAAGCTTTTTCTTGCTGATAAATGGCCAGTAAGCCATGAAGGCTACGCACTTCTTTGGCGCCTCCCAGCTCAACAACTTCAAGAAAAATACGTTCAGCACGATCAAATACACCGGCACTCATGTAATCTTGGCCTAAAGCCATTAAAGCCTCTTTACGTTGCACTACACTGAGCTGCGGCCTTGCAATTAAATTTTGATGTATTCTTATGGCTCGATCGACTTCTCCACGGCGTCGAAATAAACTCCCTAACGCCAAATGTGTTTCAACTGTTTCACTGTCTACTTCGAGTAGTTTGATAAATACATCAACGGCTTTATCGGGTTGTTCATTCAATAGGTAATTTAACCCAACGACGTATTCACGAGACAGGTGATTAGCGGTATTTTTTTCTTTTATAGACTTATTACGCGTGCCGATAAACCATCCTGAATAAGCGGCTACTGGCAGCAACATTGGCCACAAATCAATCATTATTATTAATCCTGCAACGGTATTGCACGTAAATTCCTGATTTCTTTTTCAGTTAATTTCAATTGATTCTTAATTTTACGATGTTCGGCCTTAAGACGCCAATAGCGACTCAAAAAAATAACTAGCCCGATGATAATGCCAATACCTAATGTCAAAACAATCAAAACAGAAATGGGCATATGAAACGTTGTAAAATAAACGTTGATTTGAACAGACGATGCATTCAATCCCGCAAAACTCACTCCAACCACAATCAGTAACAGATAAAAAATTGTCGTAAAGATACGCATCTATTCTCTCCCTTGAATTAAACCTAGAAAAGCAGTTGAAGCCTACTACGAAAACCTATCGTTACGTCTTCAACTGCTTTTTTTAGGTTTAAAAAAAAGCGTAGATGACTACGCTTTTTTTAATTTTACTTGCACGAGTAGATTAGCAATTACTCGCTATCTTTATTACCCATTTTTTCTTTCAGCAAGTCACCTAGAGTCATTGCACCCAGTGTGTTTGCTGGAGCTTCAGTACCGCGCGAGTATTTCTTAATCGCATCAGCATGCTCTTGAGCGTCTTTAGCTTTAACAGATAATGTGATTGAACGATTTTTTCTGTCTACATTGATAATTTTAGCTTCAACTTCTTCGCCAACTTTAACGAGGGTTGTTGCATCTTCAACTTTATCATCAGACAAATCGCTTGCACGAATCGTTCCAAACACGTCTTCAGCCAATTCAACAGTCACAGCTTTTGCATCAACAGCAGTAACAGTGCCTTTTACTACAGCACCTTTAGCAAACTCTTCAGCGAAAGCACTGAAGTTATCGCCTTCTAATTGTTTTAGACCTAATGAAATGCGTTCACGTTCTGCATCAATCGCAAGAATCACTGCTTCAAGCTCTTGACCTTTTTTGAATTGCTTAACGGCTTCTTCACCAGCAACAGTCCAAGAAATATCAGACAGATGAACTAAACCATCAATCTCACCATCCAGACCAATAAAGATACCAAAGTCAGTTATAGAACGAATCTTTCCGCTAACTTTTTGACCTTTAGCATGTTGTTGTGAGAAATTCTGCCATGGATTACCCACGCATTGTTTCATACCTAAAGAGATACGACGACGATCTTGATCGATTTCAAGAACCATCACATCAACAACATCGCCTAAAGAAACGACTTTGCTTGGATGAACGTTCTTGTTAGTCCAGTCCATTTCAGACATGTGAACCAAACCTTCAACACCTTCTTCGATTTCAACAAAACAGCCGTAGTCAGTAATATTAGTTACTTTACCTGACAGACGTTTGTTGACAGGATAACGCTCAACTAGATCAACCCAGGGATCGTTGCCCAATTGTTTCATACCTAATGACACGCGATTACGTTCGCTGTCAAAACTCAATACTTTGACGTTTACGTCTTGTCCTACTGTTAACAATTCACTTGGGTGTTTAACACGTTTCCAAGAAATGTCAGTAATATGCAATAGACCATCAATGCCGCCTAGGTCAATGAACGCACCGTAGTCAGTCAGATTTTTCACGACGCCACTTAACACTTGGCCATCATGTAATGAATCAAGCAATGCTTGTCTGTCAGCACTACTTTCTTCTTCAACGACTGCACGACGTGAAACAACGATGTTGTTACGCTTGATGTCCATTTTAATAACTTTAAATTCAAGTTCTTTACCTTCAAGGTAAGATGGATCACGAACAGGTCTGACATCAACCAGAGAACCCGGTAGAAACGCACGAATAGTGCCGATTTCAACCGTAAAGCCGCCTTTAACTTTGCCTGAAATGAGCCCGGTCACTGTATCGTTGTTTTCATAAGATTTGGACAGTTTACGCCATGATTCTTGACGTTTCGCCTTTTCTCTAGATAATAGTGTTTCACCATGACCGTCTTCAACTGAATCGAGCGCTACTTCGACAGTGTCACCAACGTTAATTTCCAGCTCGCCATTTTTATCATGAAATTCCTCAATAGGAACGATCCCTTCGGATTTTAGTCCGGCATTCAGGGTCACGTAGTCATCGTCAATTCCGATAACCAAGGCAGGAATAATTGCACCAGGATAAAATTGCGCACCGATGATGCTTTGCTCAAATAGCTCTTTAAAACTTTCAGACATGTTATTAAACTCTTTAGTAAGTTAATGGAAGCAAGGGCTCCGCCCGCCTTCCCCCTATAAATCTAAACGATTAACCAATTGTATTACTTTATCGAACACTTGTACAATCGTTAACCCGGTTGTATCAATCTGCACGGCATCTTGTGCAGGCTTCAGTGGCGCATGTTCACGTGACGTATCACGTGTGTCACGTTTAGCCAGTTCTTCAACAACCTGCGAGAGCCTAGCATCATTTCCACTATCTTTCAACTGTAAATAACGACGCCTTGCCCGTTCTTCTGCAGAAGCATACAAATAAATTTTCAAAATAGCACCAGGAAAGACTACCGTTCCCATGTCGCGACCATCTGTGACCAGCCCTGGTAAACTAGCAAACGCGCGTTGTCTAGCCAAAAGCGCTTCTCTTACTTCTGGGATAACTGCAATTTGAGAGGCTTCTTGGCCACATCGCTCTGTGCGTATAGCGTCACTAATATCCTCTTCATCAAGCATGACCAATCCACCCAACACAAATCGTAAATTGAGTGAGTGCGCAAGCTGCACAAGCTTGCCTACTTCGTTAAAATCAATCGCGTGCTTTCTCGCTGCAAAAGCCAACACCCGGTAAATTGCGCCACTATCTAAAAAATGCCAGCCTAGATGTTCGGCTAGCATATGGCATAACGTACCTTTTCCTGTACCGCTTGGGCCATCTAAAGTAATCACCCGGGCTTTTGTATTATGATTCATTCTTCAAAACTCTTATTGAAAGATTAATTTGATTTGCAAGGGCTACAAATGAAGGAAACGACGTGGATACATTTTCACAGTGCTTAATCGTCACAGGAGAGGTTGCCATAGCACCTGCAATAGCAAACGCCATGGCAATCCGGTGATCCTGTTGACTATCCACTTCACCACCCTGCAATATTCCACCTCGAATAAAAATACCATCATCCAGTGCTTTTGCTTCAACGCCTAGGCGAGTCAAGCCATCTACCATGACAGCAATACGATCACTTTCCTTGCAACGAAGCTCTTTGGCGCCATGCAATATCGTTTGCCCTTCTGCACAGGCGGCAGCAATGAACAGCACGGGAAACTCATCAATTGCCGCAGGAACAATGGCTTCAGGTATAACAATGCCGCGCAGTTTTGCATGCCGAACATACAGATCCGCAATAGGCTCTTCACCATATTGGCGTCGGTTACTAATGCTTATATTGGCACCCATACGTTTTAAAATGTGGAGAAGGCCTGTGCGTGTAGAATTGACACCTACATTCTTAATGAGCAATTCGGAATGGGGAATCAGTGTTGCTGCCACGATAAAAAAAGCGGCCGATGAAATGTCACCAGGGACGGTAATATCTGTGCCTATACACTCACTGGAGGAATTGATAATAATAAGATTATTGTCTCGTTTTATCGGATAAGAAAAGCTCGCTAACATGCGCTCGGTATGATCTCGCGCAAGAACCGGCTCAATGACACGTGTTTCACCAGTAGCATACATACCGGCCAACAATAAACAGGATTTGACTTGAGCACTGGCTTCCGGCATTTCATAAGTGATACCTCGCAGGGACTGGCCGCCGGATATCATCAAGGGGGGACGTCCATCTGAGGAGCTTATTTCTGCCCCCATTTGCAACAAAGGTCGCCTGATGCGCTCCATGGGTCGCTTATTCAGGCTGTCATCACCAACTAATTCACTATCAAACGCTTGTGCAGATAAAATACCTGCAAGCAATCGCATACTGGTCCCCGAATTACCACAATCCAGTGTGGTCAGAGGTTTTTGTAGGCCTTTTTTACCGACCCCATGAATGACAACTTCTTGGGCTTCATGGCGCTCAATGCGAACACCCATCGACTGAAAGGCGTTCAAAGTAGCAAGACAATCTTCTCCGTCGAGAAAACCATGAACACGTGTTACACCTTGAGCAATGGAACCCAGCATGATCGCACGATGTGAAATAGATTTATCACCAGGAATAGTAAACTCGCCCTGCAGAGCATCTGCAGGGCTACTGATAAAATCGTGTGTCATCTAGAGAAATCCTCTATACAGCATCGATTTCATCACCACCTACTGCCTGCTCGTTATCGATGTCAGCACCATCTTGAATGTCTTCAATACGCTGCATACCAACCACGTGCTCACCTTGTGCGACGTTGATCAAACGCACGCCCTGGGTATTGCGACCAATGATTGACAGTTCAGAGACTTTAAATCGAACCAAAGTACCTTGATCAGTAATTAACATGGCTTCATCGGCATCGCTGACTTGCACGGCACGAACTACCTTACCATTACGCTCATTAACCTGGATAGAAATAACACCTTGACCACCACGACCTGTAATTCGATACTCTTCAATATCTGTTCGTTTTCCATAACCTAACTCGGTTGCAGTCAGAATAGTCCCACCAGGACTAACAACTACTAAAGAAATCACAGATTGGTCTTCAGCAAGACGAACACCTCGAACACCACGCGCGGTTCTTCCTGTAGACCGTACTAAGTTTTCATCGAAACGAATGACTTTTCCTGCATCAGAAAATAACATGATATCTTTCTTACCATCGGTAATATCAACACCAACGAGGCGATCATTTTCGTCTAAATCAATCGCTATAATACCGTTACTGCGTGGTCGACCAAATGCTGTTAACGGCACTTTCTTAACGGTACCAAATTTGGTTGCCATGAAAACAAAATAATCATCAAGGTACTCACGTACCGGCAACATCGCTGTAATGGCTTCATTTTCAGCCAATGGTAAAATATTGATGATAGGCTTGCCCCGGGAAATGCGACTAGCCAAAGGCAGTTGATAAGCTTTCAACCAATACAATTTGCCGTGATTTGAGAAACACAACAAAGTATCATGCGTACTAGCAATCACTAGTCGTTCAACAAAGTCTTCGTCTTTAACGTGTGTTGCTGATTTACCTTTACCACCGCGACGCTGCGCTTGATAAGCAGAAATAGGTTGATATTTAACATAGCCCTGATGCGACAAAGTCACCACCACGTCTTCTTCAGTAATCAAATCTTCGATGGTTAAATCTTCTTGTGATGCAGTAATTTCAGTACGGCGTACATCACCAAACTGTGTTTTAATCTCCACCAACTCATCGCGAATCACTTGCATCAATCGAACTGGAGAGGCAAGAATATCGAGCAACTCTTTGATAAGACCTAGTAACTGCTCAAATTCATTCAGAATTTTATCTTGCTCAAGGCCTGTAAGACGATGCAGACGTAACTCAAGAATGGCTTGAGCCTGTGCAGGAGACAAGCGATAGCCTTGATCACTCAGACCAAATGTTTCTGGTAGATCATCAGGACGGCAAGCATCGCCCCCTGTGCTTTCCAACATCGCTTTGACTAGCCCTGCTTGCCATAAACGCTCAAGTAAACCATCTTTTGCTTCTTGAGGAGTCGCTGAATGCTTAATCAAGGCAATCATTTCGTCAATGTTAGCTAAAGCAATGCCTAACCCTTCTAATATATGGGCGCGATTGCGTGCTTTTTTCAAATCAAATATGCAGCGACGCGTGACTACTTCACGTCGATGTTTAATAAAATAATCTAGGACTTGTTTTAAATTTAAAGTACGTGGCTGGCCATCAACCAACGCTACCATATTAATACCGAACACATTTTGCATTTGAGTATGAGCATACAAATTGTTCAGCAGTACTTCCGCCATCTCGCCCCGCTTGAGTTCGATGACAACGCGCATGCCTTCTCGATCGGACTCATCACGCAAACCTGAAATACCTTCAAGCTTTTTATCACGCACAAGTTCCGCAATTTTTTCAACAAGACGGGCTTTATTCACTTGATAAGGCAGCTCATGAATAATAATTGATTGACGCCCAGTGTTTTCATCGGTTTCAACGTCTGTCCGAGCTCTAATCGAAATACGTCCTCTACCCGTACGGTAAGCTTGTATAATCCCCGCGCGCCCATTGATGATGGCCGCTGTTGGAAAGTCAGGTCCTGGCACAATGGCCATCAAATCGTCAATCGTCAATTCCGGGTCATCAACCAATGCAAGACACGCATTGACAATTTCAGTTAAATTATGCGGAGGTATATTGGTTGCCATGCCGACTGCGATACCTGAAGAACCATTCACTAATAGATTAGGAATTCGTGCTGGTAATACCATTGGTGCAAATTCTGTGCCGTCGTAGTTTGGAGCAAAATCAACCGTTTCTTTGTCCAAATCGGCCAACAAAGCATGGGCCAATTTTGACATACGAATTTCGGTATAACGCATAGCAGCTGGTGAATCGCCGTCGACCGAACCAAAGTTACCTTGACCATCGACTAGCATATAGCGCATGGAGAAATCTTGTGCCATACGAACGATCGTGTCGTACACCGCTGTATCACCATGAGGATGGTATTTACCGATGACGTCACCCACCACGCGTGCCGATTTTTTATAGGGCTTGTTCCAGTCATTGCCCAATTCGCTCATGGCAAATAACACACGACGATGAACCGGTTTTAAACCATCGCGAACATCAGGCAGCGCTCGGCCAACGATAACGCTCATCGCATAATCAAGATAAGATTGCTTTAACTCATCTTCAATATTAACGGGTAAAATTTCTTTAGCTAAGTAAACCATGATTAGAACATGTCCTTATGCAAGGATTGAAATAGAATTAAGAAAACAGCATACCACATGGGGGAACTGAATTGAAGCAAGGAACAAGAAGACCTAAACGCAACATTGAGTTTTATTACACTTCGAGGTATCATTGCGCAAATTAACGCCCGACTTTATGGATAATTAATATGCAAGAAACATCTTCTGCACACACTCAATCCGCATTGAAACAAGGATTGCCCAAGTCCTTGCCATGGACAATTTGGTCTTTAGCTGCTTTGTTTTACTTATACGAAAGTCTGATTCAAGTGTCCCCTGGCGTGATGGTTCCTGATTTAATGAATGCATTTTCTATTAATAGTGCAGCCCTTGGAAGTGTGATTGCTTTTTTCTTTTACTCGTATGCCGGAATGCAAATACCCGTAGGTGTGCTGGTTGACAATTATAATTCACGCTATTTATTAACAGGCGCCGCACTCTCATGCGCTATCGGCTGTATACTATTCGGTACCGCCAATAGCGTAATCATGGTCGCAGCTGGGCGATTGTTGATAGGATTTGGGGCAGCCTTTGCAGCTGTTTGCTCAATGAAATTGGCTGCGAATTGGTTCCCGGTAAAGCAATTTTCTTTGTTAGTGGGATTAATGGTCACGATTGGCATGTGTGGTAGCATGCTGGGCGGAACACCGCTGGCTATTTTAATCGACAGCATGGGCTGGCGTCATACCATGCTCTTTTTAGCCGTTTTTGGTGTAATT
>CANJSM010000060.1 GCA_947477015.1 Legionellaceae bacterium | reverse complement strand
GTCTAATGTCCAGTGCAAATTATTTTCCACCATCCAATGGGCTCGAACTGCTTGTGCAATTTTCCTTGCATTGGGTGGTAAGTTACTAAATGCATCGTGCCACCTCATCAAAATTTGAATGTGGTATTTGATCTTATTTCTTACTCTTCGTCAAATAAAACGAAATCTAATAGCTAGATTGTTGGGCCAAGGCCCAACCTACGGCAGGTTGATCAAATTTTAATGCGACAGCCGTGATAGGTATATCCCATCCTGTAATGATTTGTTAAAATACGTACTAAAGTTATCAACGAGATAGTAATGGACGATTATTTATTCACAATTGATTCTGAACACTTAAATCCCCTGCAGGATGAGACTCAAAATAAAGCCCTTGTGTCATTAGAACGTGGCCAAATTGTATACCTACCCAATGATGGGTTTACTGTTAATGCAAATGAGTACCCGTTGCTGTCTGAATCCATTCTCAATCCAAAACATAAAAACATGAGTTATGATTATTTAAACGAACGGCTAGCCGGACTCAACAAGACAAATGAGGCCGAGTCAATGACTGCATTAACGCATGCGTTTATGCATCGATTTGCATGCTACTCGAAGGAACTCATCGACACATTATTTCCTCACTACACTCAACACATTCGTTGGGGAAGAACCAGCTACCGTCCGGCTGAAATCAAGGGACGACCTAGCTCAAAACTAAAAGATGATACCCGAGTTCATGTAGACTCGTTTACATCTACCCCAGTCAATGGGCTACGAATTTTACGAGTTTTTTCCAATATCAATCCTTACGGTTCCCCCCGTGTATGGCATCTAGGTGAGCCCTTTCCTCAAGTCATGAATCACTTTTCAGAAAAAATTTCCACCTTTAACGCAGCACAAGCCAAACTACTCAAGTGGATAAAAGCCACCAAAACTCTACGCTCCCCTTACGATCATTACATGCTTAATCTACATAATAAAATGAAGTTAGATGATCGCTACCAACAAACATTAACCAAAGAAAGAATGGAGTTTCCAGCGAATTCAACATGGATAGTATTTACAGATCAAGTTTCACACGCGGCATTGAGTGGTCAATTCCTGTTAGAACAAACATTTTATTTGCCAGTAAAATCCATGATGAACCCAGCACTTTCACCACTAAAACAGTGGGAAGCGAAGAAAGGTTTGGAGTTGATTCTTGACATAGAATAAGTGCTGCATCCCATTAGAAAAGGAACTACTTGTGCAAGATGACAATGAAAAAGAAATTCGCTACCTGATATGGTTGATGGCTGCATATTATTTTTTCCAGATCATGGGAGGAAACCCAGGTCTTCACTCACAAGCCCTGAACAAATACCTTGTTGTCAATCTTGGTTTAAGCGGAACAAGTAAGGGAACATTCGACTTTATCATAGCACTCCCCTTTATGATAAAACCTCTGTGGGGAATGCTTACGGATTTTTTTCCTATTTTTGGGTATCGGAGAAAAAGCTATTTAATCTTAAGTGGTGTGCTTGCCACCTCGATATGCTGTTGTGTAGCAGCACTTCCCAATCGACCATCATTTGAGACTCTAGCACTACTCTTTGCCCTCTTCACAGTCTCAATCGCGATGGCGGATGTGGTCTGTGACGGAACAATGGTCGAGAAAGGTAATCCGCTGAATGCCTCTGACAGATTGCAATCGGCCCAATGGATTGCAGCAGGCGTAGCGGGAATCATTGTCTCATTTTCAAAGGGATACATCGCACAATATATTCCACTCCAGCACGCGATCCTGTTTTCAATCGCTTTCCCAATTCTAACCGTTCTCGTCACGCTTTTCTTTCTCAAAGAAAAGCGCGTAACGAGTGTGAAAGCGGCACAAAATGAAGCTTTTTTAGGTCTGAATCATGCGTTTCGTTCAAAAACGTTATGGTGTTGTACGATATTCATTTTTCTATGGAATTTCAGCCCAAACCTCGGCTCAGTCCTCTATATTTATGAAAAAAAGGTTCTGCACTTTTCCGATATACTTATCGGTTATATCGACACAGCAAATGAGGTTGGCATACTTACAGGTCTTACGTCATTTATCTTTTTCTGGAATAAAATGAGTCGTATCGTGCTCATCAAGATTCTTATTGTGATGGGAGTCATCAGCACGCTGTTATTCCTTTTTCTCCATTCGAGTACAAGCGCATTTATCATTGTTGGTCTCTCAGGCGTTGTCAGTGGTATCGCACAAATTGCAATCTTATCCCTGGCTGCAAAAGCATGCCCGAAGAATGCCGAAGCCTTAGTCTTTGCATCACTGATGGGGATCCTAAACTTCGGATCACACGGAGGCGGGGTCGTGGGAGGAATGGTCTACGACAGCGTCGGTTACAACATGCTTATTTGTATTGGAGCAATGACCACGTTCGCAATGTGGTTCTTTCTCCCGCTTATTAGTGAAAAAAAGTAAAAAAAACCCGCCTTTCGGCGGGTTTTAAACAGCAGGTACTAAACAGCATCAATTACATCATGCCGCCCATACCGCCCATTCCACCCATACCGCCCATGCCGCCCATACCACCAGCGTCACCAGCACCGTCATCTTTCTTAGGCAAATCAGCAACCATGCATTCAGTGGTCAACATCAAGCTTGCGATAGATGCAGCATTTTGTAATGCTGTACGAGTTACTTTGGTTGGATCCAAAATACCTAAGTCAACCATGTCACCGTATTCACCAGTGGCTGCGTTAAAACCGTAGTTGCCTTTGTTTTCAGCAATGTTGTTTACAACAACAGACGCTTCATAACCGGCATTAGAAACGATTTGTCGCAATGGAGATTCGATTGCACGACGCAGAATGTCAATACCCATGTCTTGGTCATGGTTATCACCTTTCAAACCATCCAATGCTTTTTGAGCACGAACTAGAGCAACACCACCACCCGCTACAATGCCTTCTTCGACAGCAGCGCGAGTTGCATGCAATGCATCTTCAACACGAGCTTTTTTCTCTTTCATTTCAAATTCAGTAGCCGCACCAACTTTGATTACTGCAACACCGCCGGCCAATTTAGCAACACGTTCTTGCAATTTTTCACGGTCGTAATCAGAAGTGGTTTCTTCCATTTGTGCACGAATTTGAGCGATACGTGTTGTGATTTCAGCTGCTTTGCCTTCACCATCAATAATAGTGGTGTTTTCTTTGGTGACAACAACACGTTTTGCAGTGCCGAGGTCTTCAAGAGTAGCTGCTTCAAGGCTCTTACCGACTTCTTCAGAAATCACTTGTGCGCTAGTTAGTGTAGCAATGTCTTGTAACATAGCTTTACGACGATCGCCAAAACCAGGTGCTTTAACAGCACATACTTTAACAATCCCGCGCATGTTGTTAACAACCAACGTAGCCAACGCTTCGCCTTCAACGTCTTCAGCAATAATCAATAATGGACGGCCAGATTTTGCAACACCTTCCAACACAGACAACATATCACGAATGCTAGAGATTTTTTTGTCAACTAACAGAATGAACGGTTGATCCAATTCTGTAGTCATGTTTTGTTGATTGTTGATGAAGTATGGAGAAATATAACCACGGTCAAACTGCATGCCTTCAACAACAGTCAATTCATTTTCCAGACCATTGCCATCTTCAACAGTGATAACGCCTTCTTTGCCTACTTTAGCCATTGCTTCAGCAATGATAGAGCCGACTGCTTCATCAGCATTCGCAGAAATTGTACCTACTTGTGCGATAGCTTTGCCATCTTTGCAAGGTTTAGACATAGCTTCTAAATGTTTAGTAACAGCCAGAACTGCCTTGTCGATACCGCGTTTCAGATCCATTGGGTTCATGCCAGCAGCAACTGCTTTATGACCTTCAACCAGAATTGAACGAGCTAGTACGGTAGCTGTTGTTGTACCATCACCCGCTGTATCAGATGTTTTAGACGCAACTTCTTTAACCATTTGTGCGCCCATGTTTTTAAAACGATCTTCAAATTCAATTTCTTTAGCAACAGATACGCCGTCTTTAGTGACAGTAGGTGCGCCATAAGAGCGTTCTAACACAACGTTACGTCCACGAGGACCCATAGTAACTTGTACAGCATTTGCCAATGCATTTACACCAGCCAACATTTGTTGACGCGCATCGTCGCCAAATCGTAATTCTTTAGCCATTATTATTCTCTCCAGTTATTCGTAGTAAAATTATTTTTCAATGATACCCATGATGTCATCTTCGCGCATGACAACCAATTCTTGACCATCAATTTTCACTTCAGTACCAGAATACTTGCCAAACAGAACGATATCACCTGCTTTTACAGCCAAAGCACGTGTATCCCCGTTGTCTAATGTTTTGCCAGGACCAAAAGCAAGTACTTCACCACGCATTGGTTTTTCAGCTGCACTGCCAGGAATAACAATCCCACCTGCAGACACCAATTCTTCTTCCATGCGACGAACGACTACACGATCATGTAAAGGACGAATTTTCATACTTATTTTCTCCTGATTAAGTAACCAACTAACAAATAATTTCATTCTCAGAGTTCACTCTGATTCCGGTAGCCTTGTTGCTTAACGAGGCTGATGACAGCTATATGGGGTCATACAATTGGCTTTCAAGGGTAAAACTCAAAAATATTTAGGTTTTTTTCCGTTCACATTCTACAATGATCATCTTCATAGAAATCCACAGGTCTGTCATGAAAAAATATTGTCTTTTTTTGACCCTTCTCTTTACTTCATTAATAGGGTTTGCTAACCCGCCCCCTGCCAATGCTGTGTTTCAATTAACCGCTCAAGCCTCAGATCCTAATTCACTGTTGCTTAAATGGAGCATTCAAGATGGATTTTTTTTATATCAAAAAGCATTTAAAGTCACCTCGTTATCTACACAGGAACTCACGGTGGGAACTTTAGTATTTCCGAAAGCACTGCAAAAAACAGATACCAAAAGACACCTCTATTCCGTGTACCGAAATCCATTCGCATTGCCAGTGCCTGTGCTGGGTAAACGGCCAGGAGAATATTTTATCAAGGTTAATTTTCAAGGTTGTTCAGACGATGGCTTTTGTTATCCCCCTCAGGAAAAAACAATCAAATTAGTCATTGATAATACCTTGGCCTTGAATCAAGCCATCGTAGAAAGTCCTACAGTCCCAACGGATGCCTCAGTGAAAACCACTCGAGTGGAGCAACTATTCGCCAACAACAACTGGGTGATTATCATACTTAGCTTTTTTGGCTTTGGTTTATTGCTCTCGTTCACGCCCTGTGTGTTGCCGATGATTCCAGTGCTATCGGGAATTATTGTTGGCCATGGACATGACTTATCAACCCGTAAAGCATTTTTTCTCTCTTTAAGCTATGTGCTAAGCATGTCATTGACTTATAGCCTAATTGGCGCCGTTATCGCATTGATGGGGAGCAACTTACAAGTGGCCATGCAATCGCCATGGGCCATCGGGATATTCAGCTTAATGTTTGTTCTCCTGGCACTCTCTATGTTTAATGTGTATGAATTACGATTGCCGTTAGCCTTGCAAAGTAAAATGGCGAACATTACACGTAGCCAGCATGGCGGGCATTATCTGAGTGCAGCGCTCATGGGGTGCCTCTCTATTCTAATCCTCTCCCCTTGTGTCACCGCTCCATTGATAGGTGTACTAGGATACATTGCACATGAAGGCAATGTTGGCTTAGGAATATTATCCTTGTTTTTCTTAGGTTTAGGGATGGGAGCACCTTTGTTGCTCATAGGGACATCTGCCGGCAAGTTTCTTCCCCGAGCAGGACAGTGGATGAATGAGGTCAAATCTTTTTTTGGCGTCATGCTGCTGGCCGTTGCCATTTACTTATCAGCCCGCTTGTTGCCCACCATAGTCACCATGGGACTATGGGCCTGTCTGCTAATTTTTTCAGGGCTATATTTAGGTGCATTATCAAGAGCCCAATCGAGGCTTGAGACATTCAACCAAGGCACAGGCCTTATCCTCTTGTGTTATGGTTTTTTAATTTTAATTGGAGCTAGTCAAGGGCATAACAACCCATTACTGCCGCTAAAGCAGGTACACCACAACGTTCAATCTTTAGATAAAACCACAGTTAACACCTTGGCTGATGCGCAGGCTGCATTAATTCAAGCGCAAAAGGCAGGCAAACCCGTACTCATTGATTTTTATGCAGACTGGTGTGCGTCATGCAAAATCATTTCAGCCACAACAATGCGTGATTCACAGGTTAAAACTGCACTTGAAGAATACACCACGGTAATCGTTGATCTTAGTAAAAACAATGTAGACAGCCAGCAATTGTTGAGTTATTTTCACGTCATCGCCCCACCGACATTTTTATTTTTTGACGCCGAAGGCCGTGAGCTAGATACACTGCGCCTGACTGGCGAGATATCAGCAAGCGCTTTACTTGAGCAATTAAAGTTTGCTCAAAAAATTTCACTATGAGGGAATCAAAAATTCTGTTATTTTCATTCAAGGAATAAAACATAAGGACGAAGGATCATGAGTAGACAACGGACTGTCAAACTGAATAAAAACACCAATAATGACGACAAGTCAGGTGATGAGCAAGATAACTCAAGCTCATCCAACCTTACCACAAAACTCGAAAGACGCCGACGCATTGAAGAACTCAATGAGGAGAGACGCCTTCGCGAAGAGTTGAATGCGTTTTAAATACACATTAGGTTCATCAGTATTTGTTTAGACAAACTACATTCATTTTTTTGTATGTAGTTTGTCTAAACTCAAATAAATATCAAACCGCACTGTTTTACCCGTTATACTCGCATCCGGTTTTAATACAGCAGGCAATCGCTGAGGCCATTTAACAACCACTCGTTGACGAGTTCGTGTCACAGCCAATTGGATTAAAACACCCACATCTAGATCTGAACCAATCAACCGTTGCAATACTTGCATGTCTTTTTTCACTAACGCTGATTTTTGACGTACAGGGTGCATGGGATCGATATAAATGACATCTGGGAAATCAGTGTCTGCAAGTGACTGAAGATAGTCAATAGCATCCATATGCACGAGTGACAGGGCTAATCCGGAGTCTGGTTGCAAGCGATTCAATCCATCAGCTAATAATGCTGCCATGATTGGCTGGCGCTCAAGCATCAGTACCTCAGCCCCAAAACTAGCCAATACGGCAGCATCCCGGCCCCATCCGCCAGTTGCGTCCAAAATACGCATCCCTTTGGTCGGTTTACAGGCACGCACCAAGCCTTGTTTTTTTCCTTCTTCGCGCCGCTTTTGAACAGTTGTACTGTTAAAGTCAACAAAAAGCGGTGAAAACTCCTCGGATAGCAAGACCAGTTTATCGGGTGTGTGACTTAAACGAGGTAAGGCATTGTTATCACTCATTGGGCAGCCAGCAGTGTGTCAACATAAGCCGCCAAAGAATGAAACACAGGAACATGTGGATAAGCAGATAAAGCCACTTGATCTGTCATGGAAGACAGCACCATGATAGGCTGAGCACCTACAGCTTCTGCGGCTTGAATGTCAGAGACACGATCTCCCACAAAGGGAACGTCAATCAATGAGCAATCTAGCTTTTGAGCTATAGTTAGCAACAAACCCGCTTTGGGTTTGCGGCAAGGGCAGCCTGAGTCAGGCATATGCGGGCAATACTCAACCAGCTCAATGTGCCCACCGACCGCTCGAACACCGCCTCTCATTTTATCATGAATAGCCTCTAGCAAGTGCTCATCATAGAGTCCTCGCGCAATACCAGATTGATTCGTAGCCACAGCGACTCGATATCCTGCCGCATTTAAACGAGCGATGGCATGAGCACTGTCAGGTAACAAGATGAATTCATCGGGTGATTTGATGTAGTTCAGTGAATCCTGATTGATAATGCCATCTCGATCCAAAATGACCAATTTGCACGCTGTTGTCATGTTGTTCCTCGATCAAGTCGCTGTTTGCAGCAAAGAAATATCGGCCACCCCTTGCAATAACCGTTGCAGTCTCGCTAACAAATGCAATCTGTTTTCCCGCAACACCAAATCATCCACCATCACCATCACATGCTCAAAAAAAGCATCTAGAGGTTCACGTAAACCCGCGAGCTGGCTTAAAATATACCCATAATCTCCAGAACTGTAATGAGACGCAACGCTTTCTTCAACAGCCATGACCCGCTCGTACAGCATTTTTTCAGCAGGCTCATGCAATTGTGTTACATCAACGGGTTGATCATCTGATTTCAAAGCGGCATGCTGCAACAAATTATTGACTCGTTTACAGGCAGCAGCCAATGCTTGCGCGTCGGGTAATCGAATGAAGGATTGCAATGCGGTAATGCGTTGATCCAGATCAAATAACCAATCGTCTTGTCGCGCACGCACAGCATGAACCAAATCAGGAGACACGCCTTGGGCTTGGTAAAAAGACTGTAGTCGTTCAAGAATAAACGGTTGCAGCTCATCTAGCTTGCTCTGATCAAAAGACAACGTGTCTGCATAGGTCTTGCGAGTCTCTGCAATCAAGGCCGACAAACTCAAAGGCATCTGAATGGCAATTAACAAGCGAACAACTGCTAGTGCATGACGCCTTAATTTAAACGGATCTTTGGTACCTGTAGGTTTTTGTCCCACTGCAAATGCACCAACTAAAGTATCTAACCTGTCAGCAAGCGACAAAGCCATGCCTAAATTTGATTGAGGGAGAGAATCCGCAGCAAAACGTGGCATGTATTGTTCATTCAAAGCCAGTGCCACATCAGGTGCTTCGCCATCACTCAAGGCATAATAATAACCCATCAGCCCTTGCAGTTCAGGAAACTCACCGACCATGCCCGTCATTAAATCGCATTTACTCAATTCAGCAGCACGGTGAGCATGCATGGCATCAAGATTGAGCAATGGAGAAAAATAGCTTAAAAAAGCCTGCATACGCCGGGATTTATCCGCTAAGCTGCCCAATTGTTGCTGAAATACCACTCGTTCTGTCGCGGCGAGATGATGGCTAAGAGACTGTTTTTTATCTTGATGGAAAAAAAATGCAGCGTCACTTAAGCGAGCACGCATCACACTTTCATTTCCTGCAATGACCTGTTCAGGATGAGTACTGGCAATATTAGCAATGGTAATAAATTTTGGCAGCAATTGATGATTTTTATCACGTATGGCAAAACACTTTTGATGTGATTGCATTGCAGCGATCAACGCTTCTGCGGGGACCGCTAAAAACTGTTGTTCAAAATGAGCAAGCAGTGCATTAGGCCACTCAACAATAGACGTGACTTCATCAACAAGGGCTGGAGGCATCACAGCATACTGCGAATCACGCTCAATTAATCCCTCGACTTGCTCAATAATTGTTTGACGTCTTCGATCAAAATCAGCGATAACAAAAGCCTCTTGCAATTGAGCTGCATATTGACGCGGGCTTTTGATAGTGAGTGCTTGTGGGTGATGGTAACGGTGCCCATAACTGAGGCGGCCTGTGTTAACACCCAAAATTTGAGCCGAGACGACCTGCTCACCCCATAACAACAGAGCCCAATGAACCGGACGTGCAAATTCTGTGTCGCCACTTCCCCAGCGCATGGGTTTGGCAATCGGCAGACTAACCACTGCATCGTTCAACATCGCAGGCAATAAATCAGCTGTTTCAGCACCCTCTTGCGTTGATTCGTAAGCCCACCAATCCCCTTTGTCGGTTTTAATGGTGGTTAATTGATCAACACTGACCCCGCAGGATTTAGCAAACCCTAATAAAGCCTGAGTTGGCTGTCCATCAGCATTCATGGCCGCAGCACTGGCAGGTCCACGTCGAGAGACACTCAAGCTATCTTGCTTGCCCTGAACATCGTGGATTAAAACAGCCAAACGTCTTGGGGTGGCAAATTGAAACACCTGTCCGTGTGATAAATTAGCTTTAGCTAACGCTGCAACTAGATTATTTGCCAACGCTTCAGCGAGTGGTTTAACAGCACCTGAGGGTAATTCTTCTGTACCTAATTCAAACAATAAATCATTCAGCATGGGACACCTGCAAAGGAAAACCTAACGCTTCACGCGCTTGATAATAAGATTGAGCAACAGCTCTGGATAACTGGCGTACGCGCAAAATGAATCGTTGCCGTTCAGTCACTGAAATCGCATGACGTGCGTCCAATAAATTAAACACATGCGAAGCTTTCAGTACCATTTCATAAGCTGGAAGTGGCAATTGCCGTGCAATTAGCTGTTGAGATTCTGATTCGTAATAATCAAACTGCTGAAACAGTACGTCCACATTGGCCTGCTCAAAATTGTACGCTGACATTTCAACTTCATTTTGAAGAAATACATCGCCATAAGTGACAACACCCTGGGGTGTTTTAGTCCAAGGAATATCAAAAATACTGTCGACACCCAAAATGGACATGGCAAGGCGCTCAAGGCCGTAAGTTAATTCACCAGTGACTGGTTTACAGGGCAAACCACCTACTTGTTGGAAATATGTAAATTGCGATACTTCCATGCCGTTTTGCCAAACTTCCCAACCCAAACCCCACGCACCTAACGTAGGCGACTCCCAATTGTCTTCCACAAAGCGAATGTCATCCACCAAAGGATCAACTCCTAATGCTCGCAAAGAATCAAGATAGGTTTGCTGAATATCAAGAGGAGATGGCTTTAAAATAACTTGAAATTGATAATAATGTTGTAGTCGATTAGGGTTCTCACCATAGCGACCGTCCGTTGGACGACGACAAGGTTGCACGTATGCAGCCGACCATGGCTCAGGCCCAATGGCTCTCAAAAATGTTGCAGGATGAAATGTCCCGGCGCCTACTTCCATGTCCAGTGGTTGCAACAACACACAACCTTGTGCGGCCCAAAACTGTTGCAGTGTTAAAATAATATCCTGGAATGTTTGTGGTAATGACATCTGAGTAACCTTGAAACACGAAATTTGAGTTTGTAGGTTGAGCCTTAACCCAACCTACACGACGATAACTTACTTACCTGCTGCTTTATTTACTAACGCTTGCAATGCTTCTGCAGA
This sequence comes from Legionellaceae bacterium, assembly GCA_947477015.1. GTDB lineage: Bacteria > Pseudomonadota > Gammaproteobacteria > Legionellales > Legionellaceae > DDPF01. Next base: position 2,042 of record CANJSM010000060.1, on the reverse strand, counting down.
AGTACCACCGGGTATAAATGACGTTTCAGAACCCGCTTTAAATACGCCTGCAGGAGTTGACAATACAACAAAGGCAGGTGTGCCCATTAAATGCATTTTCTCTGCCAACTGACGATTATTAGCCAGCTCATCAGTGATTGCTTTGCTGTCCATGTCTGCTTGCATTTTAGCGACATTCAAACCTAATGATTTAGCAGTTTCATCGACTACTTCTTTAGTCACACTTTTATCTAACTGTAACAGTGCATCATGCATCGCCATGTATTTACCCTGCATACCTGCTGCCAAGGCTGCTTTAGCGGCTATTTCAGAAGTCTTTCCAAAAATAGGGAACTCTTTGTAAACAACGCGAACATTTTTGTTTTTTGCAAGGATATCAGCAATAACAGGCTTCATTTTTTTACAGTGACCGCATTGATAATCAAAAAACTCAACAACAGTGACGTCGCCCTTAGGATTACCATCAACGGCTAGCTTTTCATTCAGTAACTCAGAAACATTTTGTGTGATGGCTGATTTTGCTTCAGTTTGCTGAGCCAGTTGCTGTTTCGCTTGCAATGCTTGTGAAGCTTCCATCAATACTTCAGGACTACTCAATAAATAGTCATGAATGATTTTTTCAATTTGTACTTTTTGCTCTGGTGATATGCTAGTGGTATCTGCAATCACTGTGGGCGACACTAAAGCTGATGCTAAAGCACTGACGGTTAATAACTTGGTTAACTTCATGTATTTCTCCCTGAATTGTAGTTTTTTTTAAATATTGCTAGAGCCAAACGCTCAAACTAACGCAACCCTAGCATTTGCCTCTCATGCAGTCAAATTAGCATAAGCCAGCACCAACCACTTACTGCCCTGCTCAGGAAATTTAACTTGCACTCGCGTATGCGCACCACTGCCTTCAACCGCCAAAACCACTCCGCGCCCAAAGGTAGGATGCCCGACTTCTTGACCCAATCGAAATCCAGAGTCAGCTGCTGCAAAAGAAACCGCCGATCGACCCGAATGATTGACTACAGGGGCTTGAAAACGGGCTTTTGCGCGAACTTCATCCAGTAATTCTTCTGGTATTTCATTTAAAAATCGCGAAGGCCGATGATATTCTTCACGACCATATTGACGCCTCACCTCAGCGTAAGAAATCAACAATTTTTCCATCGCACGAGTCATACCAACATAACATAACCTGCGCTCCTCTTCCATCCGTCCTGGCTCCTCCATGGATTGTTTTCCTGGGAATAGTCCTTCCTCAAGACCTACCATAAAGACAACAGGAAATTCCAATCCTTTGGCAGCATGCAGCGTCATCATGTGCGCATAGCGCTCATGTTCGTCGGCTTGCATCTCACCGGCTTCAAGTGACGCATGTGCTAAAAAAGCTACCAATAGAGGTAGATCATCGTCATCAGTTTGTTCATATCGAAATTGCTTGGCTGCATTGACTAATTCTGCAAGGTTTTCGAGTTTCGACTCTGATTTATCGACTTTTGATTTTTCAAAATGTGCAATCAATCCACTAGCTTGGATAACAATACTCATTTGCTCATCCAGCTCAAGCAGGTGTGTTTCTGCTTGCAATCGCTCTATTAAGGTAAGAAACGCGGACAATGCCGTAGCTGCGCGTTGAGGCAAGTGTCGATTGTTGATTAACAGCAATGCCGCCTGCCACAATGAACATTGCTGGGCTTTAGCCAAAGCACGCACATCATCCAAAGTTTTATCACCAATGCCTCGAGTTGGAAAATTAACCACACGCTCAAAGGCCGTGTCATCATCAGGATTGGATAACAATCGCAAATAGGCAAGAGCATCTTTAATTTCTGCACGCTCAAAAAAGCGCACGCCCCCATGAATTCGGTAGGCAATACCAGCACGCAGGAGCGCCTCCTCTAATACGCGAGATTGCGCATTGGAGCGATACAAGATGGCAATGTCTTCGACACTACGGCCACGACTGATTTCAGCGGCTATTCTATCGCTGACAAAACGGGCTTCTTCTAGTTCATTGAATGCACTAAACAACACAATTTTTTCACCCGGAT
>CANJSM010000059.1 GCA_947477015.1 Legionellaceae bacterium | reverse complement strand
GTGACTTCTGAATCAAGTAACGCGGGGGTTTGGGGTAATTGGCGGATGATGTCGGGAATGGCGTCGCCAAAAACAAGCTGACCTGACTGATATTGGTAATATAATGGGCGAAGTCCTAAATGGTCGCGAACGAGCAGGCATTCGCCTGTCGCCTCGTTCGTAACGACTTGGGCAAACGGATGAAATACTGAGCAGTAACACGCAGGGCTTAACCCATCTTCAAACGACGCAATGGGTATGATTTCATTGCATGAGGCGCTATAGACCGTACTCTGAGGATTAAGCGAGGCACGATAAAAATGACTGGCATTCACCAAGATGGGTCTATTGGAATCTAACTGAATCACGCTAAGATTCTAATAATCCGGTGTTGCCTTCAGGAACGCCTGTGGCGCCTGTCCCTATTTCACTGTCGGGAAGGCGTGTTAACGTTGGTGGCTGATACACCAACCGAGGTCTTTCAGATTCAAGAATGGGTTTATTGCTTTCATGTACGCATGGATTAGTCATGGTAGCACCTACTTGGCGTGAACGTGTCGCTAGCGCGCGTCATCCTAGCAACACTTAATCGCACACAAATATCGGGCTTCATTTTGTTAAAATGCATACTGCTTCCTTATCAGTTTTTCAATACATACATCATACATAACAATAAGGCAATAAGGCAATAAAGCAATAAAGCAATAAAGCAATAAAGCAATAAAGCAATAAAGCAATAAAGCAAATTTTATTGAAATTCAAAATCATCCAAAAAATCACCCTGATTGCCTAAATCATTTCTCGACAGCGACAAACTCACATCCTTAGGACATGGTGTCGAAAGATAATTAAGCTCAACAAAATTGAGCGTTATTGTAAAAGCTTCGAGACAAGGCTAGCATCCTTCCTCATCCCGAACGGTACGAAAACAAAATCACACGTTGAATAGAAAATGCATCACGTCACCGTCATTAACAATGTATGTCTTGCCTTCTAAGCGCAATTTACCCGCTTCTTTTGCCTTTTGTTCACCACCACAGCTAATAAATGCATCATACGCCATCACTTCTGCACGAATAAATCCGCGTTCAAAGTCAGTATGAATCACACCAGCCGCTTGAGGGGCACTGGCACCGCGTTTCACAGTCCATGCACGAACTTCTTTAACGCCTGCAGTAAAATAGGTTTGCAAGCCTAACAGTTCGTACCCTGCACGAATTACGCGATTTAAACCTGGTTCAACCAAACCCAAATCATCCATAAACTCTTTGCGATCGGCATCATCAAGCTCTGCTAACTCTGATTCAGTGGAGGCACATAATGCAACGACAGAGGCTTTTTCCTGCTTGGCTAAATTAATCACTACATCGAGTAACGGATTGTTTTCCAAGCCATCATCAGCAATATTTGCAACATACAAAACAGGCTTTGATGTCAACAAGAACAGCCGTTGACAAAATTGTGCTTCTTCAGGAGAGAGCTCGAGTGTACGTACTGGATTACCAATATCAAGATGCGCTTTGATTTTTTCAAGTGTTTGTCGCTCAAAAATAGCGTCTTTATTGCCACCTTTACTAAGTTTACCTGCCTTGTTCAAGGCCCTTTCTACCGTGTCCATATCAGCGAGTGCTAACTCTGTATTGATGATATCAATATCACTGACAGGATCAACTCGGCCTTCAACATGAATAATGCCAGAATGATCAAAACATCGCACCACGTGTGCAATGGCATCTGTTTCACGAATATTGGCAAGAAACTGATTACCCAGCCCTTCCCCACTTGCAGCTCCTTTAACAAGGCCCGCGATATCAACAAACTGCATCACAGCAGGAACAACTCGCTCAGGATTTACAATTTGACTTAATGCATCCAGCCGTGGATCGGGAATAGTTACAACCCCTACGTTGGGCTCTATGGTACAAAACGGGTAGTTTGACGCTTCTATCCCCGCTTTCGTCAAGGCATTAAACAAGGTGGACTTGCCCACATTAGGCAACCCTACTATTCCACATTTAAATCCCATCATATACCCCTAAATATTGATTAAATTCATTGCCATAGCCATGTTGCCCGTTATTACCGTCGGGATGGCATCTACACAACGATCGATTGCTTCAAAAATTAATTTTTTATCATGCTGAGATGGTTTTCCCAACACATAATCATGCACAAGATCTTTATGACCGGGATGGCCAATACCTATGCGTAAACGGTGAAAATTAGCGGATCCAATTTGATTAATAATGTCTCGAAGACCATTATGCCCCCCATGACCACCACCCGTTTTAAGTTTTATTCGACCCGCAGGAAGATCGAGTTCATCATGAACGACCAAGACCTCATCCGGCTCAATTCGGTAGAATTGACAAACCAATCGAACGGGAAAACCGCTCAGATTCATATACGTTAACGGCAGAATCGCTTTGCAAGACGTGTTCTGAACATCCAACTCAGTCAATTCACACTGCATTTTTTTATCAGACTTGAAGACGGCGTGATTATATTTTGCCAAGGACTCAACAAACCAATCCCCTGCATTGTGTCGGGTGTGTTGGTAGGCAGCTCCTGGATTGCGTAATCCAACAATCAGTTTGATGGACATAGACGTTATATCCCTTGACTAAGTAGATAAGGTTAGGCCAAAGCCTAATCTTTTGAGGGAAAAACGGCCTTAGTAATCGCGTCGTCAGGAGGTGTATACACCTCTGACAAAATAATCACTAAGGCCCAAAAAATATTACTCAGCTGCCTTGTCTTCAGACTCGTCTGCAGCCGCTTCTTCAATCACTTCTTCAGCCGCTTCTTCAGTAGCTTGTTCACTCATATCAACTTTACTAAGATGAATGCTCACAACAGGATGATCATGATCGCCTACTGTTGGATCTGTGGCTAACTTAACATTTTTTGGCAATGTTAGTTCAGACAAATGCAAAGTGTCGTTCAGGTTCATTGTTGCAAGATCAACTTCAATGAATTCGGGCAAATATTTAACCTGACAACGCACTTCAACTTGAGACATAGTGTGATTAACCAATCCACCTGCGATAACGCCAGGCGCTGTGTCTTGATTGATGAAATGCAAAGGAATCATTTTAACCAACACATCTTTTGCAGAAACGCGCTGCAAGTCCATGTGCATGATGAGCGGTTTGTAAGGATGTCTTTGTAAGTCTTTCAATACCACATGCTCAACTTTACCATTAACAGTTAAGTTAAAAACGCTTGAATAAATACTTTCTAATTCCAACGCTTTGACGACTTTGTTATGCAATAAATGAATAGCTTGTGGCTCTTTTCCACCGCCGTATAATACAGCAGGTATTTTATTTTCAAGACGACGCAGGCGGCGGCTCGCACCTTTCCCCATGTCTGTTCTTGTTTCAGCTTCTAATATAATTGATGACATTTGTTGTCTCCGATAAAATAAATCCATTAGCCCTGCGACCAGGCTAAACACATAAAAACCATTTTGAGTAAATTATAATCAAAAAGACCCTGTTAAGGTGCCATAGTATACAATATTTTAAATTCAACTTGAAGTCGCAAGAGAACTTTAATAGAATATGTCACTTTGTTGAACCAGTTAGGCGAGTCACTCAGGCGCGTTGGAGAATAGTTTATGTATGCAGTAATCAAAACAGGCGGCAAACAATACCGCGTTCAGGAAGGCGAAATCATTAAATTTGAAGAACTCACTGCAGAAGTTGGCAGTAGTTTTGAATTTACTGAAGTCTTAATGTTAGCTGATGGTGATAACATCACCTGTGGCAAGCCATTCATTGCTAATGCTGTCGTTCACGCGGAAATTCTCGAGCATGGCCGCCACAAGAAAATTAAAATCATCAAATTCCGTCGACGTAAACACCATATGAAACAAATGGGACATCGACAAAATTATACTCAGGTAAAAATTACCGCGATCAGCAAGTAAGAGGGGATAACTAATGGCTCATAAGAAAGCAGGTGGTAGTACGCGTAACGGCCGCGATTCGAAACCAAAGTACCTTGGTGTGAAACGTTCAGGTGGCCAATTTGTTAATGCAGGTGAAATTTTAGTTCGCCAACGCGGTACTCGTTTACATGCAGGTGATGGCGTAGGTCTTGGCCGTGACCACACTCTATTTGCTAAACTGACCGGTTTAGTTAAATTTGTTGTTAAGGGTCCTAAAAATCGTAAATATGTTACGATTGATCCAATTGAACTAGAATCTCAGGAAGGATAAGATAATTTCTTACCCTCCTATCTGCCCCGTTATCGGGGCTTTTTTTTAAGAGTTGATCCCAAACATGCGATTCGTCGATGAAGCAATCATTAAAATAGAAGCAGGCAATGGTGGTCATGGTTGCCTTAGTTTTCGCCGCGAAAAATTCATCCCCTTCGGTGGGCCTGATGGCGGTGACGGTGGCAATGGCGCCTCTGTATTCCTTGAGGCCAATAAAGATCTCAATACTCTGGTTGATTTTCGATATAAGCGTAATTACAAGGCGCAAAATGGCGAATGTGGTCGAGGTGCCAATTGCTCAGGTAAAGCCGGTGATGATTTGATTATCCAAATCCCGGTCGGTACGCTAGTCTATGATGCAGATACGGATGAATTGTTAGGCGATATTCGTGAAGCAGGTAGCCGTTTGTTGGTTGCTCAAGGCGGTTATCACGGCATAGGCAATGCACGCTATAAAAGCAGCGTTAACCGTGCGCCTCGTCAAACCAGCAATGGTAAACCAGGAGAGGTACGTCAATTGCGGCTTGAACTGCGTGTTTTAGCAGACGTCGGATTGCTGGGGCTTCCTAACGCAGGTAAATCAACCTTAATTCGTTCAGTGTCTAGTGCAAAACCTAAAGTGGCTGATTATCCTTTCACAACACTGCATCCAGGACTTGGCGTGGTCAGCGTAGGGCCATATAAAAGCTTTGTGATGGCAGACATTCCAGGCCTAATAGAGGGAGCATCTGAAGGAGCAGGTCTTGGGCATCAATTTTTAAGACATTTATCGCGTACTTGCGTGTTATTGCATGTGATTGATATAGCACCGCTGGATGGTAGTGATCCAGTTGAAGCGGCTAAAGTTATCATCAATGAACTTGCTGCCTATAATCCAGCATTGTTGGATAAGCCACGCTGGTTAGTCATTAACAAAATCGATATGATCCCGGATGAAGAAATTCGTGAACAAACCATCAAACACATTGTTGATGCATTGCAGTGGAAAAGCCGTGTTTTCTCAATTTCTGCCATTAGTAGCGAAGGGACTCAGCAATTATGTTATGCGCTGATGCAATTGATTGATGAGTTGAAACAAGAAGAGGAACAGGAATAGACAAAACCCGCACAAGTGCGGGTTTTTTTTTGCATTACTCAGCAGCTGGAGCAGGAGCAGCTTCAGCAGGAGCAGCTTCAGCAGCAGGAGCAGCTTCGGCAGCAGGAGCAGCTTCAGCAGCAGGAGCAGCTTCAGCAGCAGGAGCAGCTTCGGCAGCAGGAGCAGCGGATTGTTCTACTGCTGTCTCAGGTTTTTTTTCTGCTTGTTCACCACAAGCAACAAGTAACAAACCTGTCATTGCAGCAACAACTAACTTAACTAAATGCTTCATACCCTTCTCCATGATTATTTTTATTAAATTTACCCCAACAAACGATTCAAAAATCTACCTGAATTGCCGGGATTTATCAAGTATATATCAAACAAGATTAATTTGTTAGAATTCCCATGAATTCACCGCTCAGATTAAGTCACTATGTCAACAAACCACACTCCAATGATGCAACAATACCTTCGCATCAAAGCAGAACACCCCGAAATGCTCTTACTGTATCGCATGGGTGACTTTTATGAATTATTTTTTGATGATGCCAAACACGCCGCACAACTACTCGATTTAACGCTGACTCATCGAGGACAATCAGCAGGAACGCCCATTCCTATGGCAGGAGTTCCTTATCATGCCGTGGAAAACTACTTAGTTCGCTTGCTTAAAAAAGGCGAGTCGGTGGCCATTTGTGAACAAATCGGCGATCCTGCCACAAGCAAGGGCCCCGTAGAGCGTGCCGTTACACGAATTATTACGCCTGGCACATTAACGGATGAAGCATTACTGGATGCGAAACGCGACAACATACTCTTGGCTATCTATCAAAAGCGAAAACACTTTGGTTTGGCATGGGTCGATTTAAGCGGTGGACGTTTTCATCTATTAGAAGTGGCTGATCCAGATCAACTGCTAGCAGAAATTACTCGCTTGCAACCCGCAGAGATTTTACTACAAACATCTTTTGATCACTTAAACCTACATGCCTTATCTACTGTTAAAGTAAGGCCTGAATGGGATTTTGATCTTAACCGCGCCCGTCTGTTACTATGTGATCAATTTAAAGTATCTAACCTAACCGCGTTTGGTGAACAAGACTACCCTCTAGCATTCCCAGCCGCAGGCTGTTTGTTAGCTTACTTACAACTCACTCAAAGACAGACCTTACCGCATTTGACCTCGATAACTCTCGAGCAATCAAATGATTATTTGCAGCTAGATGCCTCAACTCAGCGCCATTTAGAATTGTTTACCAATAATTATGGTGGCCGAGATAATAGCTTAATGGCCAGCATTGATCACACGGCGTCTTCAATGGGCAGTCGTTTATTACAACGTTGGTTAGGGCGACCGTTGCGACAGCGTGCTTCTCTTCAGCTTCGACAGCTTGCAATCGCTGAATTATTAGAAAAAAAACAAAGCTCCCGCTTGCATTCCTTATTGAGGCAGGCATGCGATGTCGAACGAATCGTGTCACGTATTGCTTTGAAATCCGCGCGTCCTCGAGATATAGTACAGTTACGCCAGACACTAAGTTTATTACCTGAGCTGCACACAGAGCTCGCCAAAAACCAAGCCAGCTTGAACTCAACCCTGCGTGAACAACTATCCCCTCTTCCTGCTTTGCATGATCTTCTTAACGCAGCATTAGTCGACAATCCTCCGATGTTAATTCGTGATGGTGGTGTGATTGCCAAGGGATTTGATGAGGAGCTCGATGAACTACGAGAGTTAAGTGAACATGCTACCGATAAACTTCTGGCGCTAGAACAAGCCGAAAAACAGCGTTCTGGCTTATCAACGTTAAAATTTGGATATAATCGAGTCCAAGGCTATTTTATCGAGCTATCACGTGCTCAAGCTGAAAAAGTGCCGCTTAATTATCAACGCAAACAAACACTAAAAAACGTTGAACGTTATATCACTCCAGAATTAAAAATTTTCGAAGATACCGTACTGTCTGCTGAGAGCAAAGCGCTGATCCGAGAAAAATGGTTATATGACAGTTTGTTAACTGAATTACAATCGTCCATGACAGAGCTCTCACAAATCGCGCAAGCGATCGCACAACTGGATGTGTTAAGCAACCTTGCTGAGCGTGCATCGTCTCTGCACTGGACCTGCCCAGAGCTAGTTGATAATCCGTGCATCATGATTGAGGCGGGAAGGCATCCTGTTATTGAACAAATTTTACAAGAAAAATTTATTGCTAATGATTTAATGCTTAAACCAGAACAACATGTCTTATTAATTACCGGACCAAACATGGGCGGCAAATCTACCTACATGCGTCAAAATGCATTAATTGTCTTGCTCGCTCACATTGGTAGCTTTGTTCCCGCACAACACGTCAGATTGGGACCGATTGATAAAGTATTCACACGTATTGGCGCAAGCGATGATCTTGCATCCGGACGCTCTACATTCATGGTCGAAATGACAGAAACCGCGCACATTTTACGTCAGGCCACTGAAAAAAGCCTTGTGTTAATAGACGAAATTGGTCGAGGTACTAGTACTAATGATGGGATGGCACTAGCATATGCTTGTTGCGCCTACCTAGCCAACACCATCAAAGCCTACACGCTGTTTTCCACCCATTATTTTGAATTGACCACCCTTCCCAGTGAATACACCTGCATACGCAATGTTCATTTGGCAGCTGAGCTCAGTCAAGGCAGCATTGCTTTTCTTTACCATGTTGAAGCAGGACATGCCAGCAGAAGCTATGGCCTTGAAGTAGCAGCACTCGCTGGTATTCCGGCAGAGGTGTTGGCGATAGCTACTGAGCAATTAAATTAAAATTGACCTAAATGCCCAATCGCCAACACCTGACGCATGGGATCTACCGCGCCATAACCCCATCTTGTTTGGCGCGTTTAATATGAGCATCATCATTCTGCCCAAAGTTCACTGTAATCAATTTCGTGATATGATCAATTATATAATCATTACCATACGAGCTTAACATGAAAAATCTCCCGCTTCGATTAAAGCGTTTACGTCGCACCCCCAACGTACGAGCAATGTTGCAAGAAACTCGTCTTGATGTGAAGCAGTTTATCGCCCCATTATTTATTAGTGAAACATTGCAAGACAAACGCGAAATCAATTCAATGCCCGGGCAGTTTCAACTTACCCTTAATTGCCTGCCTGCAGAAATTAAATCTATCACCGATTTAGGCATTCCAGCGGTGTTACTGTTTGGAATTCCAGCCACCAAAGACGCTGAAGGCACAGCCTCTTTGGCTGACGAAGGAATTATCCAACAAGCTATTCGAACAATTCGCAGTGTGAACAAAGACATTCTCATTATTGCTGACGTGTGTTTGTGTGAATACACAGACCATGGGCATTGCGGTGTGTTGCATGGTGAAACCATCAACAACGACGAAACATTGCGCAGCTTGAGCGAACAAGCGGTCAGTTATGCCAAGGCTGGTGCCGATTGGGTGGCACCCAGTAGCATGACCGATGGCATGGTGGCTGCAATCCGTGAAGCCCTGGATAAGGCAGGTCATCAGGACGTGGCTATTTTAAGTTACGCGGTAAAATACAGTTCTAGCTTTTACGGCCCATTCAGAGAAGCCGCCTTAGGGGCTCCTCAGTTTGGCGATCGAAAAACCTACCAAATGGATCCGGCGAATGCATCCGAAGCGATCCGGGAAGCAACATTGGATGTTGCAGAAGGTGCTGACATGCTCATGGTAAAACCTGCCTTGAGCTACCTTGATATCATCTATCGTGTGAAACAACATTTCCCTGAAATCCCACTTTGCGCCTACCAAGTAAGTGGCGAATACTCAATGATCAAAGCCGCCGCAGCTACAGGCTTAATTAATGAAGAACAAGCCATGCTGGAAAGTTTAATTGCCATTAAACGAGCCGGCGCTGATTTGATTATTTCTTATTTTGCGAAAGATGTCGCGAGGTTGTTAGAGCATAGCTAACACTTCATGCAGTTGCTTCACCGCGGCAACTTCAATACCCATCTCTTGTTTGGGCGCGTTAGCAAATGGCACAATGGCGCGTTTAAACCCGTGTTTGGCGGCTTCTTTTAAACGCTCCTGCCCGCTTTGTACTGGCCTAATTTCACCGGCCAGTCCAACCTCACCAAAAATGATTGTTTCACTGTCAAACACTCGGTTTCGTAAACTGGAGACAACCGCTGCAAGCAGTGCTAAATCACTGCCCGTTTCACTCACTTTAACCCCTCCCACGACGTTAACAAACACGTCCTGATCAAAAGTAGCGATGCCACCATGACGATGCAAGACCGCAAGCAAAATTGCCATTCGGTTTTGCTCAAGACCGACAGCCAATCGTCTTGCTTGCGGTCCATGCGATTCATCCACCAAGGCTTGAACTTCAACCAACATAGGCCTTGTTCCCTCCCATGTCACCATGATAGCACTACCTGGCGTGGGCTCTGGCTGACGTGATAAAAAGATTGCCGAGGGATTCGCCACTTCTTTTAAACCTTTGTCTGTCATGGCAAACACACCCAATTCATTCACGGCACCAAATCTATTTTTAATGGCTCGAATCACTCGAAATCGGCTATCGCGCTCCCCTTCAAAGTACAGCACGCAATCCACCATGTGCTCCAATACTCTAGGGCCTGCCAACGCCCCATCTTTGGTGACATGCCCCACCAAGAAGACCGCTGTCTGAGTCATTTTGGCAAAACGCACCAATTGAGCTGTTGCTTCCCGCACCTGGCTTACGCCTCCTGGCGCTGAATTAATAGTATCGGTAAAAATGGTTTGCACCGAGTCAATGACAATGACTCGCGGTTTTTCTTTTTGCGCGTGTGCAATGATGGTCTCTACTTGCGTTTCAGCCAACAAACGCAACCCATCGAGTGGTAATTGCAGGCGTTTGCCACGCATGGCAACCTGTTGCAAAGACTCCTCACCTGTGACGTACAATACATTTTGCTGAAGCGATAAATTGGCCAACGTTTGCAATAAAATGGTCGATTTACCAATACCTGGATCACCACCAATGAGCACCACCGATCCATCCACCAACCCACCGCCCAACACACGATTTAATTCCGACAAACCACAATCCATGCGAACTTCACAATCAATCACCACATCATTCAATGGCATGACTGCGGAACGCTGATTGGCATAATTACCCAATCGAGCTTGCCGACCAGCCGATGCAACGCCTTCCTCCGTGACCGCATTCCAAGCCCCACATTGCGTGCACTGCCCTGCCCATTGAGAAAATACAGCAGCGCACTGATTACAGATAAAACGAGTTTTAACTTTCATGCTGGATACCTTTTAAGCGAAGGATAGAAATGATTGATAAAGTCAGTAAAATTTATCAAAATAGGGTATTGTAGGGGAATCTGACATCTAAATATACTCAATCGAACTGAAATATCTTTCCATCTAATGCAACAGAATAATAAGAGCGCTATGAACAAAATAACATTTCAATGGGCCGTTATAGGTGCAGGCCCTGCAGGAATTGCCGCCGTCGGGAAACTCCTAGACCATGGTATCAAGCCATCAACTATTTTATGGATTGATCCTGCCTTTAATGTGGGTGACCTTGGACGTGTATGGCGACATGTATTTAGCAATACGAAAGTGAAATTATTCTTAGACTTTTTAAATGTGGTCAAGGCATTTTCTTATCAAGATGCGCCCATTGATTTTCCATTGAATCACCTGTCTCCGAATGAAACCTGTGCTCTGCGAGACATTGCTGAACCATTATTATGGGTTTCAGAACGTTTACGAGGCCTCGTGCATACCGATAAAGCATCTATTCAAAGCATGCAACTTTGTGAACGCCAATGGACCTTACATACTGATTCTACAGTGTATCATGCAAACAACGTAATTTTAGCCACCGGAGCTGTCCCAACTCAGCTCAACTACCCTGATATGCAAACCATTCCTTTAGAAATAGCCATTGATAAAGCCCGTCTGAAAGAGGTTGTAAACCTTAATGAAACTTACGCAGTTTTTGGTTCATCCCACTCTGCTATCATTATCCTTCATCATTTGGTTTCATTAGGCGCGAAAAAAATCATTAATTTCTACCGTTCACCCTGTCGGTATGCCGTTGATATGGGGGACTGGATATTGTTTGACAATACTGGGTTAAAAGGCCGAACAGCAGAATGGGCTAGAGATAATATTGATGGTACTTTACCCAATAATCTTGTTCGATATAACAGCAGTGAATCGAATGTGGCAAAGTATTTACCTGAATGCCATAAAGCGATTTATGCAACCGGCTTTACACAACGCAACACCATTGCTATCAGTGACTATGCTCATCATAACTACAATCCACATATAGGAATCATAGGTCCAGGCTTATTTGGTCTGGGAATTGCCTATCCAGAACTAAAATCAGACCCATTTGGAACCGTAGAATCTCAAGTTGGACTTTGGAAATTCATGACTTATCTCAATAAAGTCATGCCAGTCTGGTTTAAATATCCAGCTTGACCCTATATACTCACTTTTTTGTTACCAGACTATCAAAGCAAAGGACGAAGAATGACAAAACCTATTCATTTTGAAAAATCGATTTCAGAACTGGAATCTATTGTCATGCAATTAGAAAAAGGTGAATTATCCTTGGAAGAATCGCTCAAACAATTTGAAAAAGGCATATCGCTCGCTCGCAAGTGCGAAGAAACACTCAACAAAGCTGAGCAAAAAATCGAAATGCTTTCCGCGACTAAAACACACCAGAATGACTCAGCTGATGAATGATCAAACCATAGAACATTACATATCAAGACACGAAACAGTTTTACGACAGTTAGTTGATTCTGCAAACATCCCCGCTCAACGGATTAAAGACGCGATGCTGTATTCATTATTCCCAGGTGGCAAACGTTTGCGCCCTGTTTTAGTGTATTTGTGCGGTGAATTAATTGAAGTCCCTCTAGAAACTCTAGATATCATTGCCGCAGCGATTGAATTGATGCATTGTTATTCTTTAATACATGATGACTTACCTGCAATGGACAACGACGATTTCCGTCGTGGCAAACCTAGCTGCCATCGCGCGTTTGATGAAGCCACTGCCATTCTTGTGGGTGATGGCATGCAAGCGTTTGCTGTTGATATTTTATTGACTCAGCTCTCCGAGTTACTTCCTCCAACACAGATCATCGGACTCACTCATGAGTTAACAAAAGCGTGTGGTATTTCCGGCATGGTGAGTGGACAAAGTTTAGATTTATCAGAATTAGCTCATAATGACATCAATGAACAGCAATTACGCCACATTCATTTACTAAAAACAGGGCAATTAATCACAGCCTGCATCAACATGGTTCTTCTAGCCGGCAACCCATCTCTGACAACCACAACAGCACTACGTGATTTTGCCCAACATTTAGGGCTTGTCTTTCAAATGCAAGATGATTATCTAGATAGATTTGGACAACCCGATTCACTGGGAAAAGGCCGCGCATCAGATAGCGAAAATCAAAAAACTACCTTTGCCACGATTTACGAAAAGGAACCGCTATTTTCATTAATCACAAAACATTTTACCTACGCTGAACAAGCGTTAGCACCATTTGAACAGCAAGCAGATAAATTACGCCTGTTAACGCAGAACTTGCAACACCGTCGTTAAATAGGCCAAAAACGAAATTTAAACAAAAACATAAAAAACAGCTTGACAGTAAGGATACAGAACATTAAAATTCCGTTCTCTTTCTGGGGTTATAGCTCAGCTGGGAGAGCGCTTGCATGGCATGCAAGAGGTCGGCGGTTCGATCCCGCCTAGCTCCACCATCACCATGCAGTTAGTGTTGATGTAAAAAGTTCAAGGTCCCCATCGTCTAGCGGCCTAGGACACTGCCCTTTCACGGCGGTAACAGGGGTTCGAACCCCCTTGGGGACGCCATTTAAAATGT
>CANJSM010000058.1 GCA_947477015.1 Legionellaceae bacterium | reverse complement strand
GGCACAGCAGAAGGTAGCTGAAAAGTCGAATGAAATTACTGCTATTCCATTTGGATGGTGGAAAATAATTTGCACTGGACATTAGCTAGATTGTTGGGCCAAGGCCCAACCTACGGCAGGTTGATCAAATTTTAATGCGACAGCCGTGGATTTATCACTTGGTTTTGAGTAAATTTTTTGAATATATAGTACAATAGTAACCACTCACCCAGTACGTCATCCTGAACGTAGTAAGGGATGTCCTAATTTAGTGCCGTACTTAATGATGGAGAGTTTAGCAATTATGTCACGATATCTTGATCCCAAAGCAGATGTTGTTTTTAAAAAAATATTTGGTGAACATCCAAAATTGCTCATTAGTTTTTTAAACGCATTGCTTCCCTTGCCATCGGATTGCCCAATTGTTTCATTAACTTATCTTCAAAATGAGCAAGTTCCTGTTATTCCAGAATTTAAACGAACGATTGCTGATGTAAAATGCACTGATTCAGATGGGCGTGTCTTTATCGTTGAGATGCAAATGAATTGGACTGATCATTTTAAACAGAGGTTGCTTTTTGGAACCAGTCAAGCGTATGTAAAGCAATTGAACAAAGGCGAAGAATATAAACTACTTCAGCCTGTTTATGGATTGGGGATCGTTGCTGAAATTTATGAAACAAAAACGACAGATTGGTATCACCATTATCAGTTGGTGAAAAGAGGTGATGCTAATAAGCATGATGTGATTGAACATTTGCAACTGATTTTTATTGAATTACCTAAATTTCCTATTCAATCATCTGATGAGAAAAAATTAAGACTCTTATGGCTTCGGTTTTTGCGTGAAATCGACGAAAAAACCATTCGCGTCTCAAAAGATCTGCTTGATGTACCAGAAATAGCAGAAGCTGTAGGACTAGCTGAAGAGTCCGCGTATACACCAAGTGAGCTTAATCTTTATGAAAGTTATTGGGACCAGGTCAGTCGTGAAAAAACATTGATTATGGATAAGTATGCTGAAGGTAGAGCAGAAGGTCTAGCTGAAGGTCTAGCTAAAGGTAGGGCTGAGATGGCGATAATCATGTTAAAAGATAATGAATCGCTGGAAAAAATTGTCAAATTTACAGGATTAACTCGCGAAGAGATAATAAAAATTAAAAAAATACTGTAACTAGGGGCTATTATTTGATCCGTCGCCCCGCAACAAGTCGCGGTACGTCGAGATCTGAACGGTCCATACTTTTTAGTTTTTACTTTGAGCACTCAAATGATTAGATCTTCTTATATAACATTATCCTATCCATTTTATCAAGAGATTGCTCCAAGCGCCGTTTCGAACCCATCTCTGGTCAAATTCAATCATGAACTAGCAGCCTATCTAAACATTGAGCAAAACGTTTCGTTGTTTGCAGGAAATGAAGTCCCTGCTCATCTTAATAGCATTGCGTTAGCGTATGCAGGCGATCAATTCGGTCATTATGTCCCCTTATTAGGGGATGGTCGTGCTGTATTGTTGGGCGAGGTCCTAAGCCAAGATAACAAGCGATGGGATATCCAATTAAAAGGCTCCGGACGAACCATGTTTTCTCGAACAGGCGATGGTCGCGCACCGCTGTCTGCTGCATTAAGAGAATACATCATGAGTGAGGCCATGCACGGACTAGGTATCCCAACCACGCGAAGCTTGGCGGTGACTACTAGCGATGAGCTTATCTATCGTCAGAGTGGTCCTGTGCCACAGGGTGTACTCACACGAGTCGCTCGCGGCTATTTACGTGTTGGCTCGTTTCAATACGCTGCTAACTTAAACGACACGCAATTATTAAAACAACTTGCCGACTATGCGCTTGAGCGACATTTCCCTCAAGGATTAGAGCATGACTCACCCTATCTTGCGTTGTTTAACAACGTCATCGATAGCCAAGCTCATCTTATCGCCGACTGGATGGGCGTTGGCTTTATTCATGGCGTTATGAACACAGATAACATGGCGATATCGGGTGAAACCATTGATTATGGCCCTTGTGCATTTATGGATGAGTTCGATGAGAATACCGTGTTTAGTTCGATAGATCGGGCGGGACGCTATGCTTACAACAACCAAGTGCACAGTGCGCACTGGAATCTCGCAAGATTTGGCGCTGCATTGAGCCCTTTATTCACTGATACGGCCTCACTTCAGGAGTCTTTAAATACATTTCCGGAACGATTTAAGCATTACTGGACTATCAAAATAAACAGTAAACTTGGGTTTTTTGCGCAAAATTCAGCCACCTCGCAACTGATTGAGCGATTCATGCTTTTACTGCAACAGTACCAGCCTGATTTTACCCAAACGTTTCGACATCTTTGCTATGCAACCGACTCAGTAGATCATCAAGACAGTTTATTAAAAATTCTTGGTAACCAAGCTGAGGGTAAACAATGGATCACCGATTGGCTGACATACATCACAGATCAAGACATCGATATTGCCGCAATAAAAGCCTCAATGGAACAGGTAAACCCTGCTTACATACCAAGAAACCACTTGGTTGAAAAAGCCATTAAGCTCTGTATTGAAAATAAAGATCACACGCTTATGGAGTCACTACTGAAGGTTTGTAGTCGTCCATATGAACAACAAAAAGATACTGAGGACTTACAGCGTTTGCCACAACCTCACGAGCGCGTACTGCAAACTTTTTGTGGAACTTGAGATCTCATGATTGATTTACAACAAATCCTGAAAACTACCCTGCTCAAACGCCGTAATATTTTGCAAGGTGGTCGAAATAATATTGTGCACTGCTTCTTGAGTGAGAAACGCTTGATGTGGGGTAATAATCACTCGAGGCAATGCACGTAATTTTAAAAACAAATCATCATGAATCGCTTCTCCAGCATGATTTTTAAAAAACAGACCGTGCTCTTTTTCATACACGTCTATGCCGGCATAACCTAGGCGACCTGACTCAAGGGCACGGATTAGAGCACTTGTATCACATAATCCCCCACGTCCCGTATTAATCAACATGGCATTTTTTTTAACTTTTGAAAAAGCGTCCTCATCCATCATATGCATGGTATGATCATTTAACGGACAATGAAGACTAATCACATCCGACTCCGTCAACAACTCATCCATCGACACATACTGAACATTCAACTGCTTGCAAATATCATTCGGCTCTGGATCGACAGCTAGTATCTTGCAGCCAAACCCATTCATAATTTTAACAAAAGCAGTACCTATGTTCCCTGTACCTACAACGCCTACTGTCTTGTTATAAAGATTAAATCCCATCAATTCATCGAGCGAAAAATTATTTTGTAAGCCATGTAAATACGAGGTAATGATTTTTCGATTTAATATTAAAATCAGCGCCGTAGCAAATTCCGCAATGGCCTCAGGGGAGTATTTGGGGACTCGAACAACGCTCATACCAAATTGCTTTGCAGCCACTAAATCCACGTGATCAAATCCCGCTGAACGCAACGCAATTAATTTAATTCCCTCACGAGCCAAATGCTCAATCACTTCTTGATTCAAACAATCCGTGACAAAACAACAAACCCCTTCACATCCTTTTGCCCTGTCTACAGATAACAATGATAGCGACTCTGGAATATAAATTAGTTCATGCGGGTGAGGGATAGCATTAAAAAAAGTTTTTTCATAGTCTTTTACGTTGTATATGGCTACCTTCATTTTGTCGTATCTCTGTGCAAGAGTTCATCCCGCGGAAAAGCCTCAGGATGTGGGGAATTGTCCTGTAATTTGTCATCCCCGCTAAGGCTTAGATCCATCCACAAGATGCCGAAGGTGCTATCTCAAGGATAGATTCCCGCCTTTGCGGGAACGACTTTGCAAGACGGTGTACTAGTGTCCTGCCATACTCAACTTATCTTGAACTTTAGGCGTTAACTTTTGCAACGCTATACGCGCCTGCACACTACCATTTTGCTCTGCCAACTGTAACAACTTCAATCCCTCTTGCGGCATCGGAGTCCCAAGCGCACCATCATAATACAATTTTCCGAGTTGATATTGTGCATAAGCATTATTCAGATCAGCTAATTCTTTATAGAATTTAGCGGCCGTCTGAATGTCTTTAGGCATGCCCAAACCATGCTGACTCATTCTCGCCAGAGCAAATTTGGCGTTGGCATTGCCTTTATCAGAAGCCTGTTGATAATATTTTAAAGCAGCTGCATAGTCCAGTTTGGTGCCCACACCTGTTTCAGATAATAATCCCAGTTGATATAAAGCACCCGCATCACCTAGATCCGCTGCTTTTTGATACCAGCTTAATCCTTTATCTTCATCATGCAGACCATTTAAATACACACCAGCCAATTGCACCATGGCCTGAACATGGCCTTGATTCGCTGCTTGAAGGTAATAATCTGCGGCTTTTTGATAATCAACAGCCCGTCCTTTACCGGTCTCATACACCAAGCCTGCATTAAACTCGCCTACAGCATCGCCTGCTTTGGCCGCAAGCTCATATTCATTCAGTGCATGTTGATAATCATCATCTACCGTATCATAAATGAAACCCAAGGCATTGGCTGCTGGCGCATAATTGGCTTTTGCACTGCTGCCATACCATTTCTTGGCCTGTTCATAATCAGGTTGCGCATCCACTCGTCCAAGCTGATACAAATGCCCCATTAAATATTGCGCAACGGGTTCACCTTGCTCTGCCGCCATGGCATACCATTTTTGCGCGTTAACGACATCAACAGGACCGCCCATTCCATGTTCTAGCATATAGGCCAGCTTCAATTGACCAACCTTATCACCTGACTCAGCGATGCGTTGATAAATATCATGGGCTTGCTTCATTTGTTGTTCATTATTACCAAGCGACAAATAATAATCGGCTAGCAATAAGCCTGCGGTGTTATTCCCTAAAGAGATTGCTTTTTCCAATGTGGGCAAGAATTCTTTACCCTCTTGTTGTTGCATCACCGCAAGATTAAGATTGGCATAAGAAAACCCTGCATTTGCAGCCTGTTCTAATAATGCTTTTCCTTTTTCAAGGTCTTTACTAACACCAGTACCTTCACTCAAATGGGTTCCCAATAAAAAGGCAGCAATTGGATTACTGACCGCTTGTTCATACCAATGAACTGCTTCTTTGGGATTTGCTTCGACAGAAATGCCGCAGTCATACATCAAACCTAACAACAAAGCAGCATCCACATTGCCCGCATTCGCTTCTTTTGTAGCAACAGAAAAAGCCAGTTCTTGTTTCTGTTTGTTGGTATCCATTGCATCAAAAAAGGCCAGAGGTAATGCCGCTTCTGTTATTCCACTAGTCACCGCGCCTTGATAAAGCTCTTTAATGATTTGATTACGTTTTGCTTTGGCAGCAACAGAATGATCGGTGGTTTTTTCTCGCACCAGCAATTCAGCTAGACGATATTGTGCTAAACCACAATCATTCGCCGCAGCCAATCCATACATTGAAATGGCTTGAGCGCGATCCGGGAGAATATTCACTTGATTACTTACATCATGGAATCCTTGTTCATAGATGCGTGCTAGAGCATATTGCGCGAATGCATTGCCTTTAAATGCTGTATCCTCCAGCAAATCGATGCCTTTCTGATGAGACGTATTGAGATCTCGACCTTCCAGATACAAAATAGCCAGATTGTATTCAGCTCGTAAATCCTGCTGCGCAGCTGCCAATCGATAGTATTTAATGGCTTGTGTCGTATTTTGTGCCACACCAACACCTTGTTCAAAACGTTGCGCGAGATCAAACTGAGCATCGCTGTTACCAAGCAGGGCTTGTCCTTCAAGCTCAGAAATCAGCTTACCCTCTTGCGCCGCATCAACGGAATTTATGGCATAACGGGGAAATACCAAAGGAGCAGTTTTAAGCTTAACAATCGAAGCCACTAAAGCGTCATAATATTCAGTGACTGGAATTTTATTAGGACTCATCATTACAAACTGAGGCTGATATAAATGCTTGCGTGTCAAAGAGTTCATTTGTGGGGGTTGATTGTATACGTTTTCTTTCAATGCTAGGGGATTTCCCCAAGGACTTAAAATACCTTTTTGCTTAAATTGAGTCGTATCAAATGAGCTGACTTTGTCGTTACTCAACCAACGAGCTGCTCTGATTTGCGCTTTATCAGGTGTGCCTCTAGCTGTGACAGCTGCACGCTGGAGCCACTCTTTAGATAGACTCTCATCCACATTCGTTCCAAGACCTTTTTTATATAATGTGGCGAGCTCTTTTTGTGCCTCTGCTGAACCATTCTGAGCTGCTTTCAGCATCCACATGAAGCCAGCATTGGGGTCATATAATGGTGTTTTTTCTTGAAAATACAACTTAGACATCGCAATTTCCGCTGGACTGTAATGTGCATCAGCTGCTTTGGTAAACCACTCTTTAGCCAAAGGAAGGTTATTGTCCAAACGAGCTATTTCCCCCATCTGATACATAGCCGGCACGTAACCCTGAGCTAAGGCAAGTCCAACTAACTCACGTGCCTTGTTCATATCTTTTTCGACATATTTTCCGTTAGCATAAAGCTCACTCAACATGACTTGTGCTTCGGGATTATTTTGCGCGACCGATTTATTTAACCAAATTAAACTAAGTGTTTTATTGGATGATTGATGCGACTCAAGAAAACTCTGCGCGACAGTGTATTGTGCAATGCTGTCGCCATTTTTGGCTGCTGCTATATAATACTTTCTCGCAATGTCTGAGTTTTCTTTTACACCAACGCCAAACAAATATGCAGCAGCACAATACATTTGTGCTTGAGTATCATTTTGATCAGCGGCTTTTTTAAACCAGTACAAGGCTTGTTCGGTATTTTTTTCTTCTAATAATGCGTAACGGCCCATGAACTGTTGGGCGGGTAAAAAACCGTGCTCTGCAGCCAACTTAAAATGGCGAATGGCTATTGTATTGTTTTTCAGCTGGCCATAACCTTGCAAGCGCATTTTTCCCATATAATATTCAACAACAGGATCGTTACTAGATTTATCAGCCATCTTCTGAGCGGCTTGTTTATAATTCCCCTGACGATAGGCATCCAAACCGTCATCAGCGAAGGTCATACCCACGTTGGCTATAGCGATCAAACAAAACCAAGGCATGCGCGATTTCATGGTGTTCTCCTATAATTATTATTGTCTATCGTGGGATAATTCCATAATGAAGAACATCCGCAACCGCTCTATTCCTATTCGTGCTGCTAGAAAACCAATAGTTACCCTTATTATTTAGCCCATATTTAACACGAGCGTATTCACAGACTTTAATCGTGTCAGCACAGCTCACCACTTTGCCATGCTTAGTAGGGGTTTCATCGACTGCACAGATGTATTTCATTTGTTTCTGACTAGTCGACAATACGGACCATTGCTGCCCGTTAATCACATGATTTAACGGCATGCTGCGCACGCTGTTATCTCCTAACATTTGGTATAAATTAACCGGCTTATTTAAGCGATTATATAAAAAATACAACGACTGCCTGTCACCTTCTGCCTCAGGTTCTATCTCAAGCACATTGATGTTGTAATGATAACCTTGATCACGGCAACCCAGAGGTGATTTCGACTCATCAAATATCGGCAGTCCAGCATAGGTAGAAACACTGATACTAGCGCACGCAATCCATGCGCAATGCGTTAATTTTTTCATAGTGATATCCTGGTTGATACGACAGGTCTAACAACAACTTTAGTGCCCATGTCATGGTTTTGAGGATTGGATGATTCAACAAAATTTTCATTCAACCATTTCGCATCTCGAGTAAACATGCGCACGCAACCGTGACTTGCACGATACCCTGGCATATCAGCTGATCCATGCAACGCAAATCCTTTATGAAAATACATGCAGTACGGCATGGGTGCCCCACCTTTGCCGATGGGAAAGACGTCTGATTTACACTTTTCATTTTCTTTACTAAACACGCGATAAATGCCAGTGAGCGTTTTACAAGCGCGCGCACTATCAGGACACTTGTCTCGACCGGACGCAATAGGTCCCCAATTTACCAATTGGCCTTGAGCATCATAAGCCGCCCAAGCAAGCTTGTCCTGATCGACAATAATTTCCTTTTCATTGTCGCTTTTAATATGGTGCGGAAAGGGAGACAGATCAAGCAAGGTCACGTGGGCTAAGTCACGTGGAACGGCAATGACTTTACCTTGCCATAAGTAATTATAATTTCGATTAACTCGTTGAATTAAATCGCGTTGTGTCTCATCTGTAAATAAACTCTCCCAGCTTTGAGACTTGTCCACTTTGACGCACTCATATTGCGCACTTGCGCTGGTGCAAAGGCCTGCACCGTAATATATGGGGAGTGTTTCAGTGACCACAGCTGCTGTGGTTTTATGCACCAAGGGTTTGCTCTTAGCAGGAGAAGCCAAGACCACAGGGACGGCTTGCGGTTCAACCCACGCGGCCATTGTAACGACTGGTGACAACAGGGTTGCCAATATGATTATTTTTTTCATGTCTTCATCCTTAAATCCAGTTTCACGAACGAATCATCCTTTATTGTTGTTTCGGCTGTGACGAATAAAAGTTTAACGTTTAATACGTTAGATGTCGAATATTGTTATTAACTGGACTTTGGACATAATATCGATCTAATACGGGATCGGTCACGCGCTCGGGCCCGTATTAGATCGATATTTTGTCCCAAGTCCAGTTATTAAGACTTCACTGCCGAATTAATCGTATGTTGTTTACGCAAGGATCTATGTGACATGTTCCGCGGTAGGCATTAATATCCAACCCTCCGCGACGCGTGTATCGACCATAAACTGAGAGCACTTCTGGTTTGCATTGGCGCATAATATCAACAAAAATTCGTTCGATGCATTGTTCGTGAAATTCATTGTGGTTTCGAAAAGAAACGAGGTACTTTAATAACCCTTCATGATCAATTTGATAGCCCTTATAACTAATCTGAATACTGGCCCAATCGGGTTGATTAGTAACCAAGCAATTTGACTTTAACAGATTAGAATAAAGGACTTCGTCTACTATAGAACCTGCATTGATCGTCAGAAAATCGGCATGTACAGTATACACTGAACATGAAATATCCAATGAATCCAAGCATGTCCCTTCCATATTAGGTTGCAGCTGTTCAGGCTTAGCATCCACCAAGTTCGTGATGTTAACCCTAACAGGTGAACCGACTCGAACACTTAAATCCTTTATCACTGTCTCTTGTAACTTATCAATGTCTTTAAAGGCAGTGTTATTAAACGAGTTAAAGTAGAGTTTCATGGATTTGGATTCGATAATATGTTCAGATTCGCATGGATAGATGATTTCAGCCGTTGCTACGATAGGCTTTCCTTTTTCATTAAGCCATGACACTTCATAATGATTCCATAAATCAAATCCAACAAAAGGCAATATATCGTTAATGCCAATCTCGTCTCGTTTGCTTTTTCGAGGAATAGCAAACAACACATCTGGATTATAATGAGGGTTATAAGCGGCTTTTTTTCCTAATTCACTGTGTTCAATAGGCATTGTATTCAAAATAATCTCCTAGGATTTTGATTGTTGCAGCACAACTCCAATGGTCCAATCTGGCTCTTCCTCATCAGACATATAATTGATCACCTGATCCGGCTGCAAACCATAACCATTCACCAATAAACTATAGTAATAAGACGCACTGAGGCAATTTATAAACGAGTATTCATTGCCTTCTGACTGTTTGTTTAATGCAGGCCATAATTGGTGGCAGAATTCGTTGTCTGCTTGCTGTAACATGTCTTGATTGGTGAACTGATGGTTAGCAAAGTTAAACGCTTTATTTCTAGCTAAATAACCTAAACCACTCACAGCATACCAAGATGTCGGTGGATTTGCCTTTAATAGGGGTTGTACCAACTGATTAACACCATGAACCGAATTGATTAACTTGGAAATATCGCGTTGGCAAGCTTGGGCATCACCTTCCCCTAGTGACTCGTTAGGCAATAAATAATCGTAAGGAAAACAATGTGTTGCATTTAAATAATGATGAGCAACTTCGGTTTGACCTAAGCCAAGAAAACTATGAACAAATAACGTCACATGTCGCGTGTAGAGGTCCAATATTACAGTATCTTTTGGATCTACGGCCTCAGTGTGTTCAACAGGTGTCACGATCTGAACTGATGCTCCTCCCATGTCCATAACGCCAACCAAAGCCTTATTATCTGCTTGTAATCTACCTAATTTATAATTAACAGCCAACCAACCAAACAGGCCCTCTTGTTTTCCACTGATGGTTTTAGACTCTTGCAATCTCCACTCAGGATGCGTTGTAAACCAACTTTCTACGGCCTGATATAGATGTTGTTGTCTAGTTTGTGGGACTAATCGCATGCCAGCTGTGGCATAAAATAAGACTGGAACATTTTGTTCAGGGGCATCTGCAAACAAGTTTGTTAAATAGGTATCAACGTGATCTGGATCCAACGAGCCAAATCCTGGGGTTGTTTTTTTAGACCATATTTGTTCTATATCAATAGGGGTTTGGTTATCATCGATATTATAGGCGTAGAGGTGGAGTCGTGAACCGGTGCTTCCTGCATCAACAATCCCCACGCAGTGACGTTGTTGGCATGCTGGAGAATGAGCATTGGCAAAACTAGAAAACAAAGAGAGCAGAACAAATAAGACTCGCATCATGTGCAGTGATCACCGAATTTAAGTTCGCGCCAACTTATACATTGTATTCAAAATATTGTCAATAACTCCTTTGCTCGACACTCGATAACAAGATGGCTTTTCACTCATTGTTTTCGCATTAAGATGAACACTAAGCATGCCACAGTCAACCGTATTATAGATGGGAATGTTATGTTGTTGATACGTGTGCACAGCTTGCTGATGCGGAAAATGATATCGATTATCAAATCCATAAGACACCAGTGCAAACTTAGGCGCTACGGTTTTTACAAATATAGACGTTGAGGAGGTTTTACTACCGTGATGTGGAACCACAAGAACAGAAGAATTTAATTGTTTTCCATAGGTGCTTACCAAATACTGTTCTGCCTGTTTTTCAATATCACCACTAAGAAGAATTTGTCCTGCAGGCGTTGAAATTTGTAATACACAAGAAGAATTGTTTTTACTGCTTATCTGTCTTGTAATGGGGAAAAAATGAAAGGAAACACCATCCCAGCTCCAGTCTGGATAACTATGGCATGACAAACCGCGTTGATAAAACGCTGGATCGTCAACAATTAACTCGTCAATTTTATATTTGGCTTCGAGTGAGGCCAATCCACCACGATGATCAAGATCAGGATGGCTAATGATGACTTTATCTAGCACAGTGAATTTCAACGTGTTGAGATAAGGGATAATGGCTATTTTTCCCATATCACTGCCTTGATAAAACTTCACACCCGTATCATAGATTAGTTGGTGTTTAGCGGTACGCACCACAACTGCCAAGCCCTGCCCCACATCCATCACCTCTACTCTAGCTTCTCCTGAAGGTATCTTTTCATAAACCGGAAAAAATCCTGCAAGAATTGTTATCAGGATAACTGGAATCAATTGCGGCAAAGGAAGAAAAGTTAAAACTCCGATAGCAATCATCCATGCGAGAGGCGATAAAAAATGGACCACTGACACATTGAAATTGACAAAAGAAAACGAATCAACCCAATATAAATAGTAAAACAAATAGTCAATAGAATGGGTTAAAATGGACACCATCCATGGAAAAACCAACCAATGCCCAAAAATAGCTGTGAACAGTCCTAACGGAACAAGGATAAAACTGACCCAAGGAATAGCCAATAAATTGGCAATCAACCCATTCACTGCTCCATAAGAAAACCAAAATAATGTAAGCGGCATCAAGCCCACCAAGCAGGCCAACTGCATCATGACAGTTTTCCGTAATCCTGCGAATGAAAATCGTTGATTCACCAAGATTAAAATAGCCACAGCAATGAACGACAAATAAAATCCAGGCATCAAAACAGAGTGCGGTTCATGAAGCAACACAACGAATAGCGCATAACGCCATGATTGCCAAGCACCAAATCGTTGGCTGCAAAAACTACGCATAAACATAAAAAAACAAACGATCAAAGCGCGCTGTGATGGGACTTCAAACCCAGCTAGTAAAGCATAGAAGGCTGCCATACAAAATCCAGCAATGCTCGCGATTCTTGATGCGGGAACAAGCAGACACCAGCGGCTAGAACGACACCACAACCATTTTACAAACGCATAAGAGAATCCTGCCACAAGGCTTATGTGTGATCCGGAAATGACCATTAAATGCGTCGTGCCGGTGCGTCGAAATAAATCCCAAGTCTCTTTATCAATGTGCGAAGTAATACCTAAAGTTAGGGCTTGAATAATACCCAATGTTTTTAAATCCGGATCCATTTTAGACAATGTTTCAGCCATGTTTTGCCGAAGTACTAGGATTGTTTTTTTATCGCGATGCTCTGTCATTAATTGCGATGTTCCACGAAGCACATACCCTGTCCAACTCAGATGTCGAGCATTCAACCATTTGACGTAATCGAAACCACCAGGATTTCCAAGATTAGTCGGCTTTATTAATTTAGCATGCAGTTGCCACACTTCTCCTGGATGAAAATCAGGACAGGTGTTATAGCAAGACAATAGCAGACGTAACTTCAAGGGTTTATTATCCAATTGTGTCACTTGAAATTGAAATTGTGTTTTAGTAGCAGTCACCACTGGAATTGACACCACAGAGCCCTGCAGAAATGCATTTTTATAGACCTGTTCATTGGAGAAAAAAGGTGATGAAACCAACCATTGATGAACAGCACTCCACAGAATCGCTGCTAAAAACCAAGCAATAAGAGTCCATTTAGGATGAAATACAAATAATACCATCGGAAAAAACAAGATGTAGGCATTTTGAGTGTAAATAAATACCACCCCTGCGAAAAAACAGAGAATTTCCATAGAATACTGTTGGACTGTTTACAAAAATTGATTGTATATTACTCGAGATTTATCGTTTTTAATACTACCAGTTTCGGTCTAGCAACCGAAGCTAATATCGACTTTATTGGCACGGCTGTCGCATTTAAATTTGATCAACCTGCCGTAGGTTGGGCCTTGGCCCAACAATCTAGCTATTAGATTTCGTTTTATTTGACGAAGAGTAAGAAATAAGATCAAATGCCACATTCAAATTTTGATGAGGTGGCACGATGCATGAGGTTGGGTACATACGC
>CANJSM010000057.1 GCA_947477015.1 Legionellaceae bacterium | reverse complement strand
GGCAAATACCGATGGCGAAACACCTCTCTTCATCGCCGCACAAAAGGGGAACTTAGCCGTCGTCATGGCCTTACTGGATGCAGGGGCTGACATAAATCAGGCAAATACCGATGGCCAAACAACGTTTTTCATCGCCGTGCTTGCTGGACATTTAACCGTTGCCATGGCCTTGCTGGATGCAGGGGCAAACATCAATCAGGCGATGAATGATGGCGCAACACCGCTTTTAATCGTCGCACAAGAGGGAGATTTAACCCTTGTCACGACCTTGCTGGCCGCGGGGGCTGACCCCAATCAGGCGATGACTGATGGCGCAACACCATTATACACTGCGATCCTTTTCGGTCATTTTGAGGTCGTACAAGCCTTGATGCGCCAACAACATGCAACCATGAATCATCTCCCGATACTCATTGTCACTCACACTCAACATGGGTATCCAGAATACGTGGCAGCTTTGTTATCTGATGAAACCGTCCGTGACTATTATTTAAATCAAATCATCATAAAACCCACCTTAATGCGTGATGCATTCACAAAAAACCCTGTTTTCTTTACCAAGCTGGCCACACACCTCAATGCACTTTGGATGCGATTACGAGAGCCTGCAAATTTTAACTTGTCAGCTGATGAATATAGAGGATTGTTAAGAGCCATCCTGGATTCGCGCCAAGAGATCAATGAAGCGTTGCATCATCCACTATATACACTGTTTAATAGACCGCAATTACAAGAGCCGCGCGGTTTTTCTTTTTTTAATCACACCACGTACACCTTTCTAGATGACATTCAGGTGTATATGGATGCAGTTACCGAGTATAACCCAATGCATAATGGATTTATTGGTAATAGTCTTTAAATGGATGGATTTTTGCCACAAAATAGACGCTCAATGAGTGTATTTTAGTTCTTTCATTGCCCCTAGATTCTATCCACAAGCGACGTGCGCATCCCACGCCATGCAACTTAAAACGAATAGATATTGGGCTTTTACGTAATCAGATGGTAAAGTATGATTCTTTATCTTCCAAAAATTAGTGGGCGCTCGAGTTCGCTATTTCGCGACACCGACAACTTACCCACAATTTCTGTGGATAACTGTGTGTGAAAGAGGGTGTAAGTTATATTTTAATGTATTGCTCAAGGATCAGGGCAAACCACATCAGTAATCCATATAGACTATTGGTGGAAAATGCGCGCAGGCATAAGATTGGGTTTCGTGTTCGTATGAGGTGTTGCTGATAGAACAGTACCCCTGTGGCACAGGCCCATAGAATATAAAACCATGCCGAGTAATGTTGGTTCTGCGCTATGATAATCCATAATCCATGGAAAACAGTTTGCAATATAAAAAGTAGTTGGCGGTCATGAGAGCCAAATAAAATGGCTGTGGATTTCACACCTATCTTTAGGTCATCTTCGCGGTCAGCCATCGCATACATGGTGTCGTAAGCCACAATCCATATGAAATTAATCACAAACAAGAGCACCATCGTCGTATTGAATGCAACGCCAGAAGCTACATAAGCCATTGGGATGCCCATTGAAAAGGCAAGACCCAATATCAATTGTGGGGCTTGAAAAAACCGTTTGCAAAAGGGGTAGAGTAGGGTTATCAATAGGGCGAATACTGCATAGTAAAAACATGAGATAGGTAGTTGAAGCAGAATCAATAACGAAGCGAATAACAACATAAACAAGAGTGTTAAGGCTTCAATCAAGGTGATTTCACCACTGGTTAATGGTCTGGCCTTGGTGCGTTTGACGTGCAAATCAATATGGCGATCAGCAATGTCGTTTACAACACATCCTGCGGCGCGCATAAAAATAGTGCCTAAGATAAAATAAATCAAGAGATGAAACGGTGGGAATCCATGGTTGGCAACCCACAAAGCCCACGCGGTCGGTAGCCAAAGAAGTGCGATACCTGCGGGTTTATGAAATCGCATGAGACGACTATATGCACTGATATTCATGACAAATACCTCGATAAACCGGGTAGCAGAATTTCGACTAGAAAAAAGGAGTCGCGTGCATTAACGATAAATTCTGATAATCGTACCCACAATTTTTCTGTGCCTTGGTGCATTGATTCGTTTAACCAACCATATTCTTCTGAAGCGGGTGAAATGCAGTAATGCTGCAAAGACGCGCGTTGTATCTGCGTACCGTTAAAAATCAAATGCCCGAGTGGCTCTGTTTTTAGGCGAGCGAACAACGTGGCGTTGGCGTTGAAGGTGGTGAGCGGTAAAATCGTTCGGGCATACCAGCATGGGGCGTCAAATGCCCGCATTAAAATCTCTCGATGCATGACAGATGCTGTATCAAGGGGCTGTTGACAATTCATTATTCCAAGCGCTACGTCCCGCGGCTTTTCTGTGAGATCTGAATTGTCAGCTGACCTTAGTTTCAAAACAGACTGATCCCAATGGTCAGGTAATTGCCATCGTTGATTTAAGACCTCAAGCTGCGCATCACCGCAGGCATTGCGCAACTTCTCTGTTAAAGATTGTTCATGAAGCAGCCATGGCAATAAAGAGGGTTCTGGAATGATGGATAACATCTTAAACGGCCATTTGACTTAAAAACTCGCCAAGGTGTGGTTTGTTTTTTTCTTGACCTAAATAGGTGCGCAGATGATCCAATGATTGCTCATATTCTGTAGGATTGATGACACCCCTTATCAGCTCAAAACGTAAATAAACGCAATAAGTATTTAAGACGTCTGTTTCACAGTAGTTTCGAATACCACTAAGATTACCCGCTTGGTATTCGTCCCACACCTTTGCGCCACTCATGCCCATTTTTCCTGGAAAACCCAGCATGGTTGCGATGTCATCTAAGGGTGCAAATGCTTTATTTTGATACGCGGCCAACACATCCATTAGATCCAGGTGGCGATTGTGGAAACGGTTTAAGTAATTATTCCAGCGAAACGCTTGTTGGTTTTCTCCATATTCCCAATAGGTTGGGGCTGCGATGCCATGGAGCAGGGCGCGATAATGCAGCACGGGCAGATCAAAGCCACTGCCATTCCAGCTGACTAGCGTAGGAGTGTGTTTATCGATTCCATTGAAAAAGCGCTGAATTAACTCTTTTTCATCCGATTGTTTATCGCCTAAAGACCATACTTTTAATTGAGAACCCTGACTTAACACTAAAGAAATGGCGACTATCTTTTGTAAATAATGAGGCAGAAAGTCATTGCCTACTTTCGCCCGGCGTATTGCAAACATGGCTGAGCCAACGTCTTCATCAGACAATCCGTCCAAATCAAATAATTTTCGCCCAGCTTCAACGTCAGGGACGGTTTCTATGTCAAACACCAAAATCGACATGGCTATACCCAGTAATCTACAGATTATGATAAGAATATCAATAAACTACTTGAAAGGAAATGATGTTAAGCCAGATAGTCTAAATTACGACCTCGAGTTTTTAAAAACTTGCTTTTTCTCTTTGGTTGACCTAAAAATAGATCTATTGTCCTTGAAACGGAGACGGGTTATGTTTCTATATGACTGCTTTCTTGGCTTAAATGAATCAATATTAACCCGTGACTTTCAGGGTGTTTTGCTTCAACGTCCTGATTGGGAGTTAGCTAAAAGAAAGGTCGTGGCAAGTTACCGTTGTCTGAGTAACCCGTCGAAAATTGCTGCGTACGATGCGTTTCTTCTTTGTTGCGAACAAGCATTAAAAGGCCGCAACGAGACACCGTTGCTCGATGTGGTGATAACCTATCTTGCAGAGTCTGAAGCCTTGGTTGACCAAGAAGCGTGTCAGAAATTAATTCAATTATTTCATCGTTGTTTTGAGCATCAGCACAAACCTGAAAAAATTGCATCCATGGGGATCTGCTTTGTTGATAGGCCTAGGGCATTTGTGTCGTTTATTTGTTATTTATTGCAGCGCGAGGTGTCTCTTGAAGATATTTTATCAAGACATCTTTTACAAGATTATTTTCGCTATTATCTAAGTTCTATGAATCAAACCAACAATCCCCTTCAAAAAACATATCAGTTATTTAGCTTATTTGATGAAGCCCAATCTTTGGTTAAATTGGCCAAGGCAGTGTGCTGCGCTGAAAGAGGCTTTTCGGCTTATGCACTAGATGGAAGCCTGCAATTGGATGAAACTCAAATGATTGAGGTTGAGCGCATTGACGAACGTCCATGGTTTACATCAAATGAACAAAATTTGAAATCATTGCATGCAGTATTTCATGAGGATTTTCTTCTCGAATCTCTTTATCAGTCAACTGCAAGAGGAGACGACGGGGTATGGATGCAGATGCTGTCCGATTTGTTTAATCATCCTAATACAGTCCAGTTACAACTGCCTGCGATTGTGAACCGTTTGCATGAGCATCCTATGTTACCCAAACTGTTGGCAAACCTATTAAATGAGTCTTCTTTGTCGTTGTTAGTTAATAATCATGTCGTTGGTGTTTTTAATTTAACCCCTTTTTGTCCAATATTGCTTCAGATGATGCACGTGCATGACTTGCCTAGATATCTTCAAACACTTCGACAGCAAAACTCTTCAGGATATGCTTTATTCTCTAGTTTGTTTAATCTTTTTAATTGCATTAAATACAACAATATAGAAATGGACTCCCTGCTGTTTGATGCTTTACTTGATGCCATTGATATGGAGCCTTGCATACTAGAAGACATGCGGATGATAGGGAAACTGCGTAAATTAACTCATATTGATGCATGGATCAATAAAAAAGCTCGGGGTTTAGAGACGGAATTAGACTGTATTATTCAAGCTCAAAGCCAAGGCGCTATTGATGAAATAGACTACATTAGTGTTTATGATGTATGGGCCAGTACGATTTTGAAACTTAGACATTTGAAAGAAATTCTTCCGTTTGAAACCAGTTTCCCCATGGATAAGTACATGTTGTACGTCAACATAGCTCGCTCTTTTATACAATATCATGAACCCAGTGAATTTGATCTGGTCGCTTTTGCAACGGCCATTAGGATTGAGCCTTTGTTTAAGACAGACAGCATAACAGAGTTTGAACGTTTAATTGCCGAGATGCTGTCCTTGATTGACGATGCGAACCTTAGAGGGCATTGTGTTCGCTCACTGGATGAAAACGCAGGTCATCCATGGAGAATGTTTAATTACGGTGGCCAGTGTTTTTTTAAAAAAGCAGCTCAGTCAGGCAATTTAGGACTCATGCAATGGATGAGTACTCAACACATTAAAAGAGAATTCACTCATGATACCTTGGCTAAAATCGCAGCGTATGAATATCACTGGCATATTGTTTCATACTTGCTTATGCAACATTCACTTAAACAACCCACTGTCAATTTCTTGTTTGAAACCGCTCTAAAACAAGGTCGTTTGTCAGCTATTCCAGAGCTGATGAGTGGTGAGTACCCGATGCCTGATCTGTCCGTTATGTTAAGTCAATTCAAAATAGCCATCCATAAAAATGATATCAGCGGGATTAGGTGTTTACTGAGTGGCTCTGTAAAACTACCTGAAAAAGCCATGGAGCGGGCTTTCTATACAGCCATTGAACATAAATATTTTGAGCTCGCTATCGTTCTTGCCGAAAGCTATTGTGGAACAATGATGCGGCGTCTTATCGCTCATACATTGAGTGCTGCTGTACGACTGAATGAGTGTGATGTCATTGATGCGTTAAAACCATTCATAATAAAGCATTCTAATCAGAACATAATAGACAATGCGTTCATTCAGGCTGCTCGACTAGGCCACATAGATCTAGTCAAGCAGCTGATGGGTTTTTCAAAAAAACCGTTTGGTCTAACTGTGATTCAGACTGCGAAAGATGAAGCTAACAAAAAGGAACACCTTAATATCGTTAGCTATTTAATCAGGGTCTCCGACACAATTGATTTAAGCGCCGCTGATTGGGGCAATGATCTAGGTGTGAATGAACCGATAAAAAAATCAGCTTCGCAAGGCTTTTTTCAACTGAAAACGCATCAGAAATCCAAGCCCTCACAAGAGCTTTCAGCGGGGGCATGTCATCCCGGATAAAAAAACGTGACTTCATGTTTATTATAAAACAGATGAATGGTTTTAGAGTTCGGAATGTCTTGAAATGGTTTAAGGGTGCTTAAATCAATTTTTCCTTGAAGTTTAATGGTGAAGATCATCTGTTTGGCTTTGCCGGAATGGATCCATTTCATGATGAGTGTTAACGCGCGCTCAGGGTAGCAGGCAATGTCAGATAATACCCAGTCATAAGTTTGATCTAATGTAGCTGGGTCTAATGCAAATGCGCTTTGTTGTAAACACTGCACGCCGTTTAATTGAGCGATTTTAGGATCAAGCAATGCTTTGTCGACAGCCGTAACCGTGGTGCCTAGTGATTGCATCACATAAGTCCATCCACCAGGGGACGCACCTAAATCGAGAGCGGTTTCTCCGCGTGTAGGGAGCTTGTCTAACAAAGTAATCGCTTCCCAAAGCTTTAAATAGGCACGATTAGGGGGGTTGACTTTATCTTCGATAAACAGGCATTCGCCTCTAGGCCATTTTTTTAAACGCTTCGCACTGTACACCAAGGTATTTTGATCTAATAAACTAAAGCCACCAATGTCTGGAATTTCGGCTTCAATTGGAAAGTGACGTGTTAATGAGGCATATTTTCTTAATTGTTCTTGAATTA
This sequence comes from Legionellaceae bacterium, assembly GCA_947477015.1. Classification (GTDB taxonomy): domain Bacteria; phylum Pseudomonadota; class Gammaproteobacteria; order Legionellales; family Legionellaceae; genus DDPF01. Next base: position 6,569 of record CANJSM010000057.1, on the reverse strand, counting down.
ATTTGGCCCGACCTGAATGGGATGCTGAATGCATGTACCAAAATTTACCGGCTTGTCGCAGAATCTTGACTGCGTCGGATATTGATTTAAATTCGACTATGTGCGGTTCTAACCAAATATCGCATGCAAAACATACATCGAGTTGTTTATGGGAGGAGAACACCATGTCGCCAACACTATTTGTGACACTGGTCAGTTCTTGGTGAAGCTCCGTCACATAGTCGGGATTGGCTATATAAATGGCGGCGATTGGGGTTTTTGATGGCATTTGTAAACTCATGGCGTTATATTAACAAAAAATGGATTAAATAACTCTTAAAAGGGTTGCATAAATTCATTTAAACTCAGCTTTTCATGGGTACGGTATTGGTATACCGCATAAAATGAAATGATATTTTTTAAGTAATTTCTGGTTTCTCGCCAGGGCAGTGTTTCAATCCAAATGTCGATTTCTTTGGGAGCATGATTTTTTATCCAATAATTGACTTGTTTAGGACCGGCATTATAGGCTGCCATCATGAGAACCGGGTGTTGATGAAATTGTTTCGCCAGTTGTTGAAGGTAAGCGGCACCAATATTGATGTTTTTATGCGGTGTAAACAGTTGTTTTTTATCATGATATGCGATGTGAGCACGTTTTGCGATGGCGTAAGCGGTTCCGGGCATGATTTGCATCAATCCATTTGCGCCTGCAGAAGACATGATGTCGTCGTTAAAAGAGCTTTCTTGTCGGATCACGGCATAAATTAATTCTTTGGAAATTTGATAAGCTCGTGCATTTTTTTGTACGTCATCCCAGTGTGCGAGTGGAAATCTTAATGTTAGTTGATTGTTTAACTCTTCCGAGTTTCCTAAATAGATGGATTTGCCATACCAATGCAAATCATTCGCGAGCCAAAAAGCCAAAGCACTTTTATCGTTTTTAGGTAGTTCGCTTACAAAGTCATTCAGTAGCCTAGACGCCTCGACAATTTGGTGTGAAACATAATAAGCTTGAATTTGATCGGTTACTTGCTTGTAAGGAAGTAATTTTTTTTGATTTTTTGAGGTTGGCTCACTTTCAAAGCTAAGCCGTTTTTTTAGTTTTAAACTGGCTAAAAATCCATAATAATTACGATGGGTTGATAACTGATGGTATAGTTCATTTGCACGATCCCTATGGCCTAGCTCGTCTAGAGCTCGAGCTTTCCAATACAAATGACTCGGTTCATTGTGGGCTTTTAATAGGTCAATGGAATCAATGACTTTTTGCCAATGGCGGTGGATTAATGCATAACGCATTTCCCATTCAAGCAAGGTATCATTGTAATTCGATGGTTTAACCAACTGAAACCATTTTTGTGCATCGGGTTGGTCACGCATGGCTTTATACAGGGCAACATTGGCTAAAAAAGCCTGCTTTTGGCTGTTATTCAAGATTTTTTTTGCGTGAGCGCTTTCTGAAAGTTGTATTGCCGCATCGATATTGCGAGGCAGCATTAGCTTTAGCCCATATAAATAAAACTCTCCCTGTAAGGGGCCGGGATGAAGCTGTGAAATGTGCTTGGGGTTTTGATGAATCAAACTTAATATGTCGGCATCTTGAATTCGAGCCGGTTTTAATTGCTTCAGCAAATATCTCGCTAAGGATAAATTATTGTTTTCCAATGCTAGAGTGATGCGATTTTGAATTAGAGAGTCACTGATTTGATGAGTGTTTAATAGCGCTGTAAATAAATTATCGCATGCTTTAGGTTGAGATCCGCCATTAAGCCATAATGGTGCCAACCCGTCTTGAACCGCTTGCGTTTTTCCTTGATTGTATAATGCCGTTAAAGCATAACACTGTAAATTGGTGTCTGTGGAGCCTGTGTAATACTGACTGAATGTTAGCCAATCTTTGTTGTATGCTAGTTGATATAACCATTTTTCCCGTAATTTATGAGTCAGCGGGGTTGGTTTATCAATAAAAGCTAAAAATTCAGGGTCAACTGAACGGGGTAGATGTTGGCACCATTGGGTATAGGTGAGAAATTTTTTAAGATAGGTTTGCGAGGCTTGATCATTCACTTTGACTTTGACTTTACTCAGTCCAGACTCTGCGAGCAAACTACGGAGAATGGATTGATCTGGCTGCCTGTCAATGCTAACTTGGGGATTGGCAGCATATAGAGATGTAGCAAAGCAGACACTGACAATGAAGAAACCTTTAGAATTAATCATAAGACAACTGTTCACGCAGGTTGTTAATGGTTTTAGTATAATTATCGCTATTGAATATAGCAGAACCTGCAACAAATTCGGTAGCTCCCGCACGTGCTAGAGATTGAATGTTACTTGGTGTAATGCCACCATCAACACAAATCGCAAGTGATGGATGTTGTTGATGAAGTGTGGCTATTTTTGAAATCACTTCGGGAATGAGTTTTTGCCCTGCAAAGCCTGGGTTTACTGTCATCATGAGAACATAGTCCAGCCTATGCAGGCAGTAATTGATGCAGTCTAAAGGCGTTGCTGGATTTAATACCAATCCCGCCTGACATCCTGAATTGCGAATCAATTGTAAGCTACGATCTAGGTGGATGGTTGCATCCGGATGGATGCTGATGCGTGTTGCCCCTGCCTTTGCAAACTCGATAATTAAAGAATCTACAGGTGATGCCATGATGTGTACATCAATTTCAATTTCAGTAAAACGCTTGCGTAGACTTTCACACAACAAAGGACCAAACGTGAGATTAGGGACATAATGATTATCCATGGCATCGAGATGAAGCATGTCTGCACCGGCACTCATGACAGCACTGACCTCTTCACCTAATTGTGTAATGTCCGCCGAGAGGAGAGAGGGTAAAATCTTATACTTAACCAAGATTAAATGCCCCATTGAATGTTAAATTAACTGTTAAAACTTGAACTCTTGCATTCAACACTTGTGATTTCTTTTCTGTAGTAAAATAGCGCAGATCCAGGGAGAAAGCGGTCAAATCATCAAGAAAATAGCTCGCGCCAATCATGGCTTGTCCTGCAAGAGAGGTCGTCGTTTCGTTGATATTTAAATTGGTTACTTTATAGCCTGGGACCGTTGCACCAGTTTCCGGGTTTTTGTTATACCAAAATTCCATGTCGATGGTGTTTTGTGTGTAGGCATAACCAACGCCCAGTCCAACAAAGGGTGCAAAATTTGATTGAGGATCAGTTGGCATGAGATCATAATATCCATTAATCATCCCAGACACGGTGCCTGTTGCACCTTTAAATTTATAATAGGGGCTGGTACTGGGTGCAAATAGTGTCACTTTGTTTATTTTTAACGAACTATACGGACTATAGTTATATGCTAACTGCGCTTCAATCCGGTAATTACCACAACGGTAGCCTGTTTGTCCTCCAATTTGCCCTAAATGCCCATAGTCTAAAGAGACGTCTACGTTCGCTGGAATGACATTGGATGGAAATTTCGTGATGGGGATGTGAGGAGGCACAACAAATGTTGTCGGAAATACAAAACTAGTATTGGGGGTGTAATTTAAACCTAGTATAATACCACCATACAATCCTTGCACGGGATTTAATGCGTGGGCTGAGCTATTTGCCACTAACAATGCAAGTAATCCTAATCGCTTCATTCGTTTCCCTCGTCCGTAAGATCTGTAGGTTGGGCCTTGGCCCAACAATGATTATTTATATTTATTCCCATCAAATCGATAAGTCGCGCCGACATTTGCTAAATGTGCTTGGAACATTTGACCTAAATCAGACGCATGAGTGGTTGCAACGTAACGGTAGCCCATGCTTAAAGCATAATTTTCAGCAAGATTGTAAGTTAATCCACCTGTGGCCTGATAAGCAAATACGCTGTTGGAATTTGAGAAACTAGAGATACCGAAGGGCCCTGTACTGTCTAATTTGCTTTGAACCCATGCGTATCCAATTCCTGCTCCAAGAAAAGGCTGTAAAGCAGCCGTAAGTCCTGGGAAATCATAGTAAACATTGGCCAAACCAAGGGCAGCATTGGTAAAACCTGTTGGAGTTGTTTGACGAATGCCATTGATATCAAATTTGTTTAAGTTGGCTTTAATGTATGTGAGCTCTCCTTCATAGCGCATAGGATTGCTTTTAAAGCCCAGATTACCGCCGGCATCAAAGCCTGATTGATACACAGTATTTGAGCGAGTCAGCCCCAGGGTCGTTGTGTTGACATTGCCTGGAACCCAAGCATAACCACCAAAGGCACTGGAATACCATCCATCAATTGGCGTTGCAGCTGTTGCAATGGATGTACTGAGCAAAGCTGTAGCCATGAGTGCAAATCTTTTCATTATATTTATTCTTCTATTGAAAAAAGTTACCACATGGTAGCGATTTAACGTTTTTTTGCAAGCAGGATCTGTATTTTTTTAGCGGAAACATGTGTTTTGCTGTCTTTTTTCGCAGTTATCTGATTAAAAATAACTCAAGTTATGTTTTTTATCGCCGATAGTAGAGATCATTCGGCTTCTTAAAAGGAGACTAACATGGAAATTATTTTTCATGGTCGGCATGACAGCGATGATGCTGTTAAAAGCTTGCAAAATGTGATTCGATTATTGAATGAACGGTATCACATTGGTCAATTTCGTGAAATGCATTTATCAATTACCTTGGTTGATCAGGGGGGAGAAGATGTGGAGTTAATTGATACGGAAACAAATCAAGCCTACCGCATTTTTGAGGTGTATCGCAAAGAGCAGGAGCTATTAAGAGGCACAGGCCGTCCTGCGTTGAAATTGGTGATAAACAACACCTGAGCGGTTTTATACAGATACCCTAGCGCAACACCAAAGATCTACACGACTGACACCTTGCTTTTTTAAAGTTCTTGCTAGTTCATTAGCGGTACTGCCTGTAGTCATGAGATCATCAATTAAAGTAACATGCTGATAGTGTTTTGGTTGAACATCATAGGCTTGGAGTAAATTTTTTCTACGAGTCTGCGCATCTAAACCGGCTTGAGGTAGGGTATTTATTATTTTTGTGCAATTAAATAAATCAAACGGTATTTTTATTATTTGACTTAATTGCTTGGCGAGTTCAGCGGCTTGATTAAAACCTCTTTGCTTCAATCGTATTGGATGCATAGGGACAGGAATGAGGCATTCGGATTTGTACCCTTCGGTAGGTAGAGCTTCTAACATGAGCGCGGTTAAAAAAGTCAGTAAATGAAGGCCTTCGCGGTATTTGAATTCATGCAACAGCGTTCTTAATGGCTCTTCAAAGCAGTAAGCGGTGATGACTCGGTCTATGTCAGGTTTTTTCCTAGAACAGTGCCCACAAACTAAAAAAGACCCACTCGGTAAAGGACACGCGCAAGACGAGCAGGCAGGTCCTATGGGTGTCATTAAGGAGATGCATGCGGCACAAATGGCGAATGGACCCGTATGATATTGACTGCAAAGATCGCAGATGGCAGGAAGCCGCAATAGTTGTGTTATACTCGCGATTTTATGTCGCATGTGTGTTGGACTCCATGGCTAATTCCTGTTTTGATGATGAATGAGAAGAAAGATATTTGCAATGCGTTTAATGCGCATGCTGCTGAATATAAACAATTTGCTAAAGTGCAGCATGAAATAGGCGAGCGCCTTTTTGAGCGTTTGCATTATTTGAAAATTAAACCGCGTTTTGTATTGGATCTGGGGTGTGGGCCCGGTATTTTTTCACAACGTCTTAAAAAACATTACCCACAAGCACAGGTTGTTGGAGTAGATTTAGCCTTAGCGATGCTCAGAGAAGCTAAATCCAGTCAGGGTTGGCGAAGTAAATGGGGTTTGGTCAATGCTGACATGACCTCCTTGCCATTTCCGTCAGGATTATTTGATGTGGTATTTGCTAATCAAGTGATTCATTGGTCCAATCCCCTGTCTAGTGTTATCAGTGAAATCAATCGAGTCATGTCTCCAGAAGGGTGCTTAATGTTTTCCACATTGGGACCTGATACCTTTACGGAATTACGCCAAGCGTTTTCAACCGCTGATGAACATGCTCACGTCAATGATTTTCCAGACATGCATGATGTGGGCGATTGTTTGATGAGCGAATATTTTTTGGATCCCGTGATGGATATGGAAATGTTGACAGCGCATTATGATAGTTTACCTAAGTTATTACGGTCGATAAAATCTCAAGGCGTGCGCAACATTCATCCTGAACGCAATGCTGGGTTAACTGGAAAAAAAGCATGGCAGACATTTGAGCGAGCAATGTCATCGTTTTGTACCACCGAGGGTAAATTCCCATTAACCTACGAAGTAGTTTATGGTCATGCATGGAAAGGCGTAAAACGGCGAACAGAAAGAGGCGTGGAGACACTAATTTCGGTAGCAGATTTAAAAGCATCACTGAAGCCATCCGAACCGCGACCGTGAGGGAGTGGGGTAGTCACGGCTATCGCATTAAAATTTGGTCAACCTGCCGTAGGTTGGGCCTTGGCCCAACAATCTAGCTATTAGATTTCGTTTTATTTGACGAAGAGTAAGAAATAAGATCAAATGCCACATTCAAATTTTGATGAGATGGCACGATGCATGAGGTTGGGTACATACGCATTT